>CAZOTD010000199.1:0-2553 GCA_964582685.1 uncultured Treponema sp.
AATTTCCGAATTGGCTTTTTAGCGCGATTTTGCAACGAAGTGAAAAATCGCAAGTTAAATAAGAAGTTTGCTTGCAAACCAGTTTGCTACAAACTTATAAAGATAAAAACTGACGACATTTTAGGCAGTTTTTATCTAAATCTCCTTATCACTTATTGAATTCAGGCGTTGAAGTAAACTGATATGGTTTAAATTCACGACCTGTTTCATTAAAAAACTTTGAGAAAAATTCATAATACTGCAAACGGATAACTTGAATTGCGACAATCATTCCCTCAAGAACAATTACAATTACATTTCCAATTATCGAAATTAAAATACCTGCAGCAGGAGGCGCAAGTTCACTCATTGAATTAATTATAAAACCTAAAACTGCATGTGCAAGTGCAAAAGCACCAACACGAAGAAAACTTACAGTATTAGACATATAACCTGAAAGCACTTCAATTAATTCAACAATTCCTGTAATTAACATAGAACCAAATCCATTTTCAAGAACAGGACGCTCGCCATCAACAAGTCGTTCAAAAGGCTCGCCAAAAGCAGCAAAGAAAAGCGTCACTCCAATAATTATCCAATCGTACATCTTAGGAGTTTGCCCAAAAAGGAAAATTCGTACAATAAAAATAATTACATACCAAAAAAATGACGCACCAAAAATTCCATATTTTCCAAAAATCGCTTGTCCATTTTTTTTCCTTGAAAAACTATTAATAATGTTAAGAATTAAACCAGTTGAATTAATAATGAATCCGACAGCAACGGAAAATCCAAAGAACTTGAACATATTCATAATTGATTCTGGATTTGAACTTGGCATCATGTGAAGAATTTGATCACGAGGTTCTCCAAAAAGACCTGTGATAAATCTTGAAACAGGAACAAGTATAGTTTCATTTGCAAAAAACTCACCTGTAAGGATTCCCATAATCATACTTGTACAACCAATCGCCATAAAAATTGGGGCGAACTTATTCCAGCCACCAACTTTTATAACTTTGCATGCCATAAGGATTCCTAAAATTAAAAATACAAGTCCTTGCCCCGCATCGCCAAACATAATTCCAAAAAGAATCGTAAAGAAAAGTGCAACAAAAGGCGTTGGATCAACAGTTCCATAAACTGGAGAACCATAACTAAAAATCATTCGCTTAAAACTTGAAAGGAATTTTCCATGCTTTAATTCTACAGGAACTTTTTCACGTCCGTTAATTACACTTGGAACCTCATCAGGTTCGTATTCTCTTATTGCAATTCTATTTTCTGTAATTGAAACAAGATGTTTTACAACTTCTTCAGAGTCGACAACTGCAAGCCAGCCTGTAATTCTGTAAACAAGTTTTGTCGATTCAAGTTTATTTTCTGTAGCACGAACTTGGCTTGCAAGCGAAAGTTTTCCAAGCAATGAATAAATTTGTTCTTTATGTGTATCTGCAAAATTTGCTCTTTGTTTTTCAAGCGATTTTAGTTTTTTATCCGATTCTTGTTTTTGATTTTTAAGAGATTCAAGAACTTCATCTGGAATTCCTTTAAAGTCTTTTGGAATTTCAAGATTCACAAAATTGTGTCTCTTTAATTCTGTATCAAGAGCAAATCGTCCTTTTTTTGAACTTGCAGCAAGAATTCTGGATTTGTCGTTTCCAAGTGGAAGAACAATCGCTCGATTTCCAATATCAAATTTAAGTTCATCAAATTCTGCAGGATCAATTTTTCCAATGCGAAGTGTAATAAAAGAAAGATGTTCCAAATCGGAATATGACGCTTTAAGATTTGAAAAGGCAAGTGCTTCATCATAAGCTTCAGTTACTCTTTTATTATTGTCATGTTCTTCAGAATCTTCTGTTTGAAGTTCTTTAATTCCATTAATTATATTTTGAACTTCTTCAAAATCTTGTTGCAAAGGAAGTTCATATTTAGAAATTGAATCAGAAAATTCTTTTAAGTTAAGATATGTTCTTACTTGATCAAGTTGACGATATAAATCAAATTCATAACTGTTTGTATTTTTTGATTTATCAGATTCGTCAAACGCTGATTGAAATTGAAAACACGCTTTTCTTCCTAAATAAGAAAGTACTTTTGAAATGTCTTGCTTGAGAACCATAAGTTCAACAAGTCGCATTGGAGTTGTTCTTGCCATTTATATCACCCATTCTCTTAAACAATATTTTGCATTAATTGTTCTTTGTCAACATTCAAACGAATTGCTTCTGTAGCAGTTCTAATATTTTCAAGTTCATTTCGCTTAATAAAAAACCAAGTTATTAAAACCATCGCGGTAAAAGGATTTTTATGGAATTCTTGTTTCATCGTTACAATTAATTCATTTGAAACTTGCTTTTCAAAATATGCAGGATCAAGTTTCCAGATTTTTGAATCATTTTGTCTATTTAGAAATTTTGCGTATTTCCATTTTGCCCAATCTTCAAAAACATCAATTTTAAAATCGAGAATTTTCAACGCTTCTCCAGCAAACAAATCTTTTTTGCTTTGATGTTCTCCAAGAAAAATAAGGTGATTTTTTATATTTTCTTCATTCATATTATAATAAAC
>CAZOTD010000200.1:0-2552 GCA_964582685.1 uncultured Treponema sp.
TATCAAGTTTAGTTGACAAAAATCATTCAATAGAATATTTTTTTTAAAATTTCAGTAGAAAATTTATCCCATTTTATTTTACGGAGGAAGTGAATGCCTGACGGTAGTTCCAGTGACTCATATCCGGGTCAAAGTTTGAAATCTCTTTCTCCAATGGAATATATCTGATTCAGCCTTTGACCATAGGATCTCTTGTTAATTTTATTTTTACGGAGTTTAACTATGGCTGATTTCAACGCAACTTTTCAAAAAACATTAGACACACTTTTAGAAGAAAAAAAATACTCTTCGGTAAAAGATATTCTTTCGACAATGGCACCAGAAGATGTCGCTTCATTTTTGCAAGATTTGGAAGATAAATCAGGTCCTTTAATTTTTCGCTTGTTGCCAAAAAAAATTGCGGCAGAAACTTTTGTTGAACTAGAAAGCGATTTTCAAGAAAAGCTTATTAAAGGTTTTTCTGACAAAGAACTTACTGCAATCCTTGATGAACTTTATGTAAATGAAGCAGTTGATCTTGTTGAAGAAATGCCTGCAAATGTTGTTGAAAGAATCCTTTCACATGTTGATGCTGAAACAAGAACTGCCATTAACCAAATTTTGCAATATCCAGAAAATTCCGCCGGTTCCATTATGACAACGGAATATGTTTCGCTTAGACTTGGAACAACAGTTGGACAAGCAATAAATCAAATTCGACGGCGTGGCTCTGACAAAAAATCATTTTATACTTGTTATGTTACACAAAACAGAAAATTACTTGGCCGTCTTTCTGTTAAAGATCTTCTTCTTGCAAAAGATGACGATATATTAATTGACGACTTGATGAAGACAAATGTTATTTCTGTAAATACGCATACTGATCAAGAAGAAGTTGTTCAGATTTTTTCAAAATACAATTTTATGGCATTGCCCGTAGTTGACAAAGAAGATAGAATGGTCGGAATTATTTCTTTTGATGATGCTATTGATGTTTTAGAAGATGAAACAACTGAAGATATTGAAATCATGGCAGGTATGACGCCTTCTGACAAAACATATCTTCGCGCTTCGCCATTTTATCTTTTTAAACATCGTATTGGTTGGCTTATGCTTTTAATGGTAAGTGCAACATTCACTGGAATGATTATCACAAATTTTGAAAGTGCACTTTCAAGTCTTGTTGTTCTTACAGCGTTTATTCCGATGTTAATGGACACAGGTGGAAATTCGGGCTCTCAATCTTCTGTTACAATTATTCGTTCTCTTTCTCTCGGTGAACTTGATTTTTCTGATATTGGAATTATTCTCTGGAAAGAAATTCGTACCGCTGTTTTATGTGGAATTGTACTCGCTGTTGTTTGTTTTGCAAAAATTATATTAATCGATAGACTTCTTTTGGGAAATGAGCAAGTAACATTTATGGTTGCTCTTGTTGTCTGCATAACAATGGCAACAACAATTCTTGTTGCAAAAATTGTTGGTTGCACATTACCATTGTTTGCAAAAAAAATCGGATTTGATCCTGCCGTTATGGCAAGTCCATTTATCACAACGATTGTCGACGCACTTTCACTTCTCGTTTACTTTGGAATTGCAAAAGCGCTTTTAAAATTGTAAATAATAAAAATCAATGCACAACTTCTGCACTAACAAAAATTAATTTGTTATTCTCAAAATATGTTGTTGCCTTTTTCCTTTAATATCAACTGTTTCAAGATTTACATCTTTTTTAATAACATTTTGAAAACTATATACTTTTTGATTTCGCGATATTTTCATTCCGTTTATGTAAACTTCTTTATATTCCGATGTGTCCCAATAAATCGTACATGCTTGTACATCTGCTTTTGCAATAAAATAAAGCCATTTGTCATCGGCTGTAATAAAATTGCAATCATAAATTCCGTTCTCGCCAACAAACATAATTGATGTATATTCGTTTTCTGGAAGCTCACTAACATATATTGCATTTGAAGGAATTTCTGTTACGTCATGATATCGATAAAAATCGTACGGAATTACAATTCTTTTTTTGTATTTTTCTCGTTGATTTTTTTGCCCATAATCTTGTCGAGGTTTTCTTGCGGTTGCGGAATTGTTTGGTTTTCTTGCTGTCGAAGAATCTGTTCGCGGGGCATTATTTGATTCTCTTTCTGTTACGATTTCTGTTAAAGTTGGCGATTTTGGTTTTCGTTCGGTTGCGGAATTGTTTGGTTTTCTTGCTGTCGAAGAATCTGTCCGCGGGGCATTATTTGATTCTCTTTCTGTTACGATTTCTGTTAAAGTTGGCGATTTTGGTTTTCGTTCGGTTGAAGAATCGCTTGGTTTTCTTGCAGTTGCGGAATTGTTTGGCTTTCTTGCTGTCGAAGAATCTGTTCGCGGGGCATTATTTGATTCTCTTTCTGTTACGATTTCTGTTAAAGTTGGCGATTTTGGTTTTCGTTCGGTTGAAGAATCGCTTGGTTTTCTTGCAGTTGCGGAATTGTTTGGCTTTCTTGCTGTCGAAGAATCTGTTCGCGGGGCATTATTTGATTCTCTTTCTGTTACGATTTCTGTTAAAGTTGGCGATT
>CAZOTD010000201.1:0-2494 GCA_964582685.1 uncultured Treponema sp.
ATTATGGAAAATGTAGCAACAAAACTTTCTGAAAAAAAAGAAAAACTTACCGAAGTTCAAAACATTATAAAAGATAATTCAAAAGATATAGATTTTTCAAATGCCGAAAAAATTATCAATGAACTTTTGATACAAATAAATAATCTTTCAGAAATAGAAAAAAATAATATTGAAGAGCAAAAAAAAATCTCGGCACAAATTGAACGAACGCGCGCAGATTTTTTTCTTGCGCAAAAAAATGAAGAGAGTAAAAAACGATTTGAAGAATTGCAAAAACAAAAACAAGAATATCAAAAACTTTCAGAAAAACTTGATGCAGCCGAAAAAGCAAATATACTTTCAAAATTCATTGACGCACAAAAAAGCGCAAAAGAAAACAAACTCGATTTAGAAAATCAACTCGCAAACGCAATAATTGAAAATCAAAATGCAAAAACAATTTTTGATGAACTTGAAAGCCATAAAACAAAAATGGCAAATTTAAAACAAAATATTGAACAAGAAAATATACAAATTTCAGAACTTGAAAAAAAATGTAATTCTGCAAAAGATTTGCAAAATGCAGAACAACAAGAAGAAAAAACTGAAAACGAAAAAAAACAACTTGAACAACAAAAATTAATTCTCGAAGAAAAGATAAATCAAATTCAAGAAATATATAAAAATCAAAAACTCGAAATTCTTATAACTTCTGTTTCAGAAAAACTTACAAAACTTCAATCAGAACAAAATGAACTTTTGCAAAAAATAAACGATACAACAAAACGCGATGAAAATAAAAATCAACTTTTGCAAAGTGAACAAACAATTTGTACGAAAAAAAAAGAATTTGACAAAACACAAGATGATATAAAAAAAACAAAATCTCAAATCGACGGATTAAAAAAACGAATTGAAGAAGCGCAAATCAAAAATTCTGCATTTTTGCTTTCAGAAAAATTAAAACCAAATTGTCCTTGTCCAGTTTGCGGTTCGCTAGAACATCCGCAAATTGCAAAAAGGGCGGAAAATTTTATCGATGATAATTCACTTTTAAAACAAACCGAAACTAATCTTGAATATATTCAAAATTCATTACAAGAAATTCAAAATCAGATTTCTGCTGAAGAAGCACGAAAAACGCAATTCGAAAAAAATCTTGCACAATTTGATGAAACGCTTGATTTAAAATTTTTGCAAAATGAATTAAACAAGAAAAAAACAGAAACACAAAATTGCGAACAAGAAAAAAATAAACTTTTAGACGCTCAAGAACTTTTAAGTGAACTTAAAAGCAAAAATGATTTGATAAAAGATGAATATTCTTTGGCACTAACTGAATATGTAAAAGCAAAAGAACAAAAATCAAATTTGCAAAAAATAATTGGCGAGGGCGAAACTTATAATTCACTTTTTGAAAAACTTGATTTTCTTAAAATGGAAAATGAAAAAGCGACAAAAGAATATTCACAATGGAACGATAAATTTTCGTCTGCAAAAGAAAGTTTATCGGCAACAAAAGCAAAACAAGAACATTGCAAATCAATGTGCAATAATGCAAAAGAAAAATTTGATAATGCAACAAAAGTTTTAAAAACAAAAATTGAAGAATCCGAATTTGAAACAATTGACGCAGTTGAACAATCAATTTTAAATTCAGACATTTTAAATTCAGAACGAAAAAAATTAAATTCATTTAACGAAGATTTAAAATCTGCACAAGATGCAGTTAATTCAGCACAAAAAACAAAACCATCACAAGAACTTTTGCACGAACTTGACAAACAAGAACAAGAATTAAAAATTCTTACAGAAAAGTTTGAGAAAAACAAACAAGAACTTGAAAAGAAAAAAAGAGAACACACAGAATATGATAACGCATATAAAAAAATAAAAAGCGCACAAAAAAAATACGAAACACTTCACAAAGAATATGAACCGCTTATGAAGTTAAATGACGATTTGTTAGGAAAAAATCCACGCAAAATTCAATTTGATACTTGGGCTCTTGCAATGTATTTTGAACAAGTTGTTTCTTTTGCTTCAAAACGCTTTCAAGATATTTCAAATGGAAGATTTCAGTTTAAGTTAAAAGAACTTGAAAACGATTATGGCAATGGATATAAAGGTCTTGATTTGATGATTCTTGATAATTATACGGGAACAATGTCGGAGCCTTGCGATTTAAGTGGAGGTGAAGTTTTTGAGGCAAGTATAAGTCTTGCACTTGCTTTAACAGATGTTGTTCAAAATAACAATGGTGGAATTCAACTTGATTCACTTTTTATTGATGAAGGTTTTGGAACTTTGGACGCTGAAAATATGGAAAAAGCAATTGAAGTTTTGACGGAACTTGGAGAGCAAAAGATGGTTGGACTTATAAGTCATGTCGAAGGAATTCAAAATCATGAGTTTATAAATTCTTTCGTGAATGTTCATAAAACTAAAACTGGTTCTTGGATTGAAATTTCTGAACGCTGAATTTTAAAAAATTTTAAATACCGAAAAAAAAAGA
>CAZOTD010000202.1:0-2432 GCA_964582685.1 uncultured Treponema sp.
GTTGAAGAATTTTTTTAGTGAAGTTGAGATTGAACTAGTTCCGCATAATAAGCTTTTGGGATTTGCAAATGATGATGTTATGCTTTCGTTAGTTGAAGGATATGTGTAATGGAATTAGATAAAAAAATTAAAGCAGTTGCTCTACAATATCCAGAAGGCGCTCCAGCCCCATTTATTAGCGCGACTGCCAAAGGAAAATTAGCAGAGAAAATGTTGCAAGTTGCAAAAGAAAATGATATTACAATTGTTCAAAATCCGGAACTTACAGATTTTCTAAGCGTGCAGGAAATAGGAACTTGTGTTCCAGAATCTGTTTGGCCTGTGATTGCCAAGATTTTTGCATTTGTGATGAACGAAACTTGATAAATTTTAATTATGAAAGCAACAAAATTATTGATACAAAATCTCGAAAAAAAATCGGTAATGCTGGTGAGTTAAGGGCAAAGGAATTTCTAAAAAACAAAAACTATCAAATACTTGAAACTAATTATAGAGCTCCAAGTGGTGAAATAGATATTATTGCTTCTATTGAAGATGGAGAAATAATTGTTTTTGTAGAAGTAAAGACGTTACTTTTGGGAAATCTCGAAGTTCTTGCAAAAGAATTAAATGTGCAAAAACAAAAAAGAATTTTAGAAACCGCTAAATATTTTCTTTCAAAATATCGACAATATAGTAACAGCCTAGTTAGATTTGATGTTATTGTAGTTGATATGCCAGGTTATCCGCCCGTCTATCATATAGAAAATGCGTTTTTGGAGTTCTCGTGATGGTTGCAGTAGAAATAGTTGCGCCTTGTACTGAAGTTGCGAAGGAAGAACCAGTAGAAATTTTATCCCCAAAAGTGTTAGAATTGCGTAATAAAATTCATGATCAAGATTATATGAATAACGCAATTCAGCGAATAGCACAAGTAATCAGTAAAAAACTTGTTGAAAAACCAGAAGAATTAAAATTTCAAATTAATTTGATATAAGTTTTTTCTGGCAAATAAATTTGGAGACAAAAATGGAAAAAAAAGATCGTCGCAATAAAAATAATAAAAGTTGGAATAAACAAAATCAAAATAATTTTAATACCCAATCGAAATTCAATCAAAATAATAAATCGAGATTTGCTGAAGAAGAATTTCAAGAAAATCAACACAAAGAAGCGGCAATTCGAGAATTTAAAAGTCGAACTGTAATTTGTGCAAAATGTGGTCAGCAAATTAATGATATGACAAGCGCAATTAGTAATTCCGATGGAAAACCAATGCATTTTGATTGCGTTCTTGAAACTCTTAAGAAAAATCAAACAATGTTGCCAGGTCAACAAATGACTTATATTGGAAATGGCAGATTTGCCGTTGTTTCTTTTGAAAATCCACGCGATTTGAAAAAATTCAAAATTGAAAAAATCATTGAGTATGAGGATAAATCAAAATCTCTTGAATGGCGTGATGAGATTGCAGAGCTTTATAGCCAGACAAAGTAAAATTATAACTTAAATCAAAGGTATTGAATTTTTTTTTAATTTCATATAATATGATTTCATTCTGCCGGGATGGTGGAATAGGTAGACACAAGGGACTTAAAATCCCTCGGCAATTTAAACGGCCGTGCCAGTTCGATTCTGGTTCCCGGCAAAAAAAAGACTTTCGAATACGAAAGTCTTTTTTTTTGCTTACAATCTGTGACTCGATTAAAAATCGTCTAAATAATCAAAATTAAGAGAATCAAGAGCATCATCGAGTTCTTCGCTATTTTTAAGAAGATCTCCCATAGCTTTAAAAGCTTTTACTGTGTCTTCGTATTTTTTTTTACAATCTTTGCACAAATTTGCAGTTTCGCCAGTTCCAAAAACAGTGTCTGTAACTTTGTAAATTGTAACATTTTCTTTTTTACAAGCATCACAAGTTCCTTTTTGTGCACAAGATACAAATGTAAGAGCAAAAGCCACAGCAAAAGTAAGAATAGTTAATTTTTTCATTTCAATCTCCTTTTAAAAAGTCAATGAGGAAATGTCAATTTCCGAATTGGCTTTCTTGATAAAAAATAATTTGATTAAATTATAATATGATAATTTGAGAAATTCAATAAAAGATTTTTTATTTCTGTCAAGCATTTTTTATTTCTTTACTTTACGCATTTCTTAGGTTAGAATATAGTTGAAATATATTATGAGGTTATTATGAGCGAAATATATATCAATTACAGCGGTGCTAACGGATTTAAGAGAGCAAATGATAAAAGTGCTCTTAGTGGAAAAATTGTAAATTATGCAGATTTTAAATCTTTGAGTGGAGATATAAAACCTGGTTCTTTAGATGAATATGGAATAATTCTTGATTCAAGTGATGTTCAAGAATTTATCGCAAACTACGAAGACGACAGCATTTTTACAGATGCAGAAAAATCTATTACTCTAAACTATCCATTAAATAATAAAGG
>CAZOTD010000203.1:0-2393 GCA_964582685.1 uncultured Treponema sp.
ATTTCTGTATTATTACAGCAATCCAAACGATATTGAATTGTGCGCATTTGTTGCAAGTTTACTTTCATTTGGAAGCAGAAAACAATTCATTGAAAAAATTCATTTTATCTTAAACGAAGCAGACAAATCAAATGGAATTTATTCTTGGATTGTAAATCATGATTTTGAAAAAACTTTTATTCCAACTAATAATAAAAAATTCTACAGATTTTATTCCTACAAAGATATGTATTATCTTTTTGAAAAATTATCTGACATTCTTGAAATTGAGCCAACGCTTGGAATTTTTCTTTTTAACAAATATACAGAAAAATTAAATGTCAGTTTAGAAAAAATAAATCTAATTGATATTATTGGCGAAGAATTTTCTAAAAACAAAATTGTTCCATCAACAAAGAATTCTGCAAAAAAAAGATTGTGTATGTTTTTGCGTTGGCTTGTACGAGATAACTCGCCAGTCGATATTGGACTTTGGACTTGGTTTCCAAAGAGTGAACTTTTAATTCCACTTGATGTGCACGTTTTGGAAGAAGCAAAAAAACTTAAACTTATTCCCGAAAAATCTACTGCGACAAGAAAAACTGCAGAAGAATTATCAAACATTGCAAAAGAAATTTTTTTTCAAGATCCGTGTCGGCTTGATTTTGCATTATTTGGAATTGGAACAGACATTGATTTGCTTTAGTTTTTTTTGCGCTGTTTTTATCGTTGTTTTATAATTGCAAATTAAATTTTTCAATTACAATAAAGGCGCAAAAATTCTAAACAATCTACCAATTAATTTTATGTGTAAAGGAATTTTCTTATATTCTTCAAGCGTAATTTCTTTACAGTCATTTTTTGCATTATCAAAATCCTTTTGCATTTCTTTTATCGCTTGTGCTTCATATAAAAATACACCACATTCAAAATGATGATAAAAACTTCGATAATCAAAATTTACAGAACCAACAATTCCAAACTTTGAATCGCCTATACAAACTTTAGAATGAATAAAACCTTTTTGATACGCATAAACTTTTATGCCATTATCGATAAGATTTTTGATAAAAGTTCTTCCAACACAAAAAGGAATAAAATGATCCCAATATTGCGGAACAATTATTTCAATTTGAACGCCACTATTCTGTGCAAAGTAAATATCTTCTAACAAGGAATTATCGATTATAATATAAGGCGTCATAATACAAATGCGTTTAGTTGATTTTATAAAAATATAACGGTAAACATTTTCTGCAATGTAATCGCTAGAATAAATATGATCGCCATAAGGAATAACAAGCCCTTTACTTTTATCAATCTGAGAATTTGAAGTTTTTATTTTTTCAGAAACTGGAATGTATTTGCTAAAATCTTCGATTTTAAGTTGGCTTTTGTGTTTCATCACCCCCCCCCCGATTGAGCATTCCACATTTGCAAAAACATCAGAGTGAAAGAATGAACTGCATTTCCTCTTATTCTAATTCCAGCATCTTTCCAATAAGCAAAACGTTTTGAAGAAATATTTGCATATTCATCAGTAATATTAATTCCGCCAGTATAAGCGACTTTTCCATCTATCGAAATTATTTTTCTATGATCTCGATTGTTTAAACCTATATTAAAAACGGGAATTAACTTTAACCAAATTTTTGTTTTAATTCCTAGAGAACTGTAATGATATTTTAAAAATGTATTTGAAAACGCAATTGAACCTACACTGTCAAAAAGAATTCTAACTTCGACGCCTTCTTTTACTTTTTGTTGAAGAATTTCTATTAGATTTTCTTCAATTTCCGAAGGTTCAATAATAAAAAATTCAAGAAAAATAAATTTTTTGGCTTTTTTTAAATCTTTGAGAACATCAACAAAAAAATCTTCGCCACAAGAATAATATTTTGTTGAACAATCTGCGACTGGACAAAAATTTCCTTGGTTGTAAAGATATTTACCAATGCTTGCAACTTCTGAAAATTCTTTTCCTATTGATTTTATGATTTCGACTGACGGAATGAAGTTTTTGCTATATTCAAATATTTGTTTTAATCTTCGTTCAAGTCTAAATTCACTTGGATTATGTCGATGAAAAACATAAAGCATAGTACCAAAAACAGGAGAAATCAAAATTAAAAAAATCCAACCAATTTTAAATTCATTTTTAAATTCTTTTTTTCCAGAAGTATTTGTAACATAGAGAATAAACAAAATTACCAAAATTCCGCTAGTACGAAAAGAGTGAACTAGTGCTGAAGGAAGTTTTGAAAAAGCATAAAAAATAGCAAAAATTTGTAGCAAAATAAGAAAGATATAAAAAAACACGCGAGTAGCAAAAATTTTTCTAACCTTTACAAGAAGTTTTGTTCTTTTACTTCCTTCTTTAAATTTTTGTATTTGGTTTTCCATACAATAAGATC
>CAZOTD010000204.1:0-2357 GCA_964582685.1 uncultured Treponema sp.
AACGAAAAAACCTCGGTTTAAATTTTATGTGTTTTCGCTTTTGGCATTGAGCAAAAGTCGCACTTTGAAATTGCTTTTTTACTTTTGGCATTGAGCAAAAGTCGTGCTATCGAAAGTCGCTTTCTTGTTTATACAAAAGCATATCGAAAAGATTTAGACATTTTTGGTATTCCGATATATTTGGTACCATTTATTTAAAGTGCATTAGATAATTCGCTCATAAAATGTAAAAAATCATAGAAATTCGCTCATATTTATTGACTGAAACGCTGTTCAAAAAATCTTGTTTTGCAGTAAAGTTTAGTAAAAGACCATATTTTACGAAAGATGAATATTTTTGAATAATTTGAGCACGTTTTTTGTTGTAAGTTGAAATATCAGAAATATTTGAAATTTCGTGTGCTAGAAGATATTCATTAAACGAATTCGGCAAATCGGCAAATCGCTAACATATTCTCAATTGTAAGAGCCTTTAACTTGCGTTTCTTTATTTCATCGGCAAATCACAAAATGAATTAATATTCATCAAAAGTTCCTGTATCGTTTGGAGTATTTGCTTTAACTACTGTAGGACTTAAAACTTCGAGAAATCGTTTTGCTTCTGCTTTTGTAAAATAGAGTTGAACTTCAACTGATTTTTCTGCAATGTTCGAACCCATATCTGTTGCAAGGTTTTTTGCGTCTTTGACAATTATACAAAAATATGGAGATTTATTTTTAAATTCATATCCTATATGAAATTTTGCATCGCCAAAATTATTCATCATTGATTTTAATGTTCCCCATTCAACGCGACATTTGCCTTTGTTAGAATAGATTTTTCGAGTTTTCATTGTGTTATTTCTAATTAGAGCTTTATTGTCAAAATCTTGAAGATATTTTTCGTACGCTTCTGCAATTAATGCGATGTCTTTTTCATCAAACATAAAGTTAAAGAATGAAGTTTGGTAATAAGTTTGAATTCCCGCTTTTTTTGTTTTTGGGTCAACAAAAACTTCTGCTTGACGATGTTTAATTCCGAGTGCAAATGTTCCAGTGTTAAGTTCGATTGTGTCATAAAAGTTGTAATTGTTTTGTTTTGAAGAAAACATTCCTTCAAATGGATTTTTTATTTTTGATTTTTGAGTTGTCGTGTTTTGTGAATTTTCTGTATCTGGAATTACTATAACTTGGTCTTCATATTCATCAACATCAGAATCAAGACTTTGAGTTTGAATTTCTTCGTATTCATCAGCATTTGTATTTTGTGCAAATGCAAGTGTTGAAGTAATTATCAAGGTGCTAAAGCAAGCAACAAGTATTTTTGAAATTTTTGTGATTTTCATGTTTTCCTCTTGTGTAAAATTTTATTTGTATTCTATGTTTTTATAACTTATAGAACAATACTATAACATTTTTGTTACAAATCGTAAATTACCTAAATTAGTTGAATTGGTTTAATTGAATAATGTCGTCAAAAAAGATAGAATATAAATATGATTGGATTTTTTATTAAAAAGAATTTTTTTGATGGCTGGGAAAATCTTTCGAGCATTATTGTTTCAAATCTTCTCACGTTGCCTTTTGTTGCTTTTATTTTTTTTACTTTTTGGATTGGTGGACCGATTATTATTTTTAATGGTGTCGGTTCTGTCGTTTTGCTTCAAGCGGCTAGTTTGTTTTTTGGTGTTGCTCTGATTATTGTTTTTTCTTCGGCTTATGCAAAAAATGCAATTTCAATTATAAATTCTGAGGGAACAAAATGTTCTGATTATTTTAAAAATCTTGGTTGGGCATTTAAAGAAAATCTAGGTTTTGGTTTTCTTGTAAGTTTTATCGTTACAAGTTTGGCTGTTGGTGTTCCTTTTTATATTTATCTTAATAGTTTTTATGGCGTAATGATTGCTTCTTTTTTGCTTTGTTTTGCTTTAATCGTTCTTCTTGCTTTACAATGGTATATTCCTTTAAAAGTATTGTTAGGTTTTAAGTTTAAGAAAACTATTTTAAAATGTTTTGATATACTTTTTGATAATTTTGCTTTTTCGCTTTTTATGGCTTTGTATTCAACTGTTCTTTTTGCGTGTTCTGTCGTGTTGCTTTTCTTTATGCCAGGTTTTTCTGGAATTGTTCTCGGTTATGTCAATGCACTTAAACTTAGACTTTATAAATATGATTGGCTTGAACAACATAAAAATCTAAAAGGCGCAAAAGACAGAAAGAATATTCCTTGGGACGCTTTGCTAAAAGAGGATAGGGACGCTATGTCAAAAAAATCTTTAAAGCGATTGTTTACTCCCTGGAGAAGCGACATAGAAGATTGATTACATAGAAGATTGATTACATAAAAGATTGATTATATAAAAGATTGATTCGTGCGG
>CAZOTD010000205.1:0-2337 GCA_964582685.1 uncultured Treponema sp.
TAATAATAGGAGTCTAATATGATTAAGACAGTAAAAGATGTTGACCTTAAAGGTAAGCGCATTATTATGCGTGTTGACTTTAATGTTCCGATGAAAGACGGAGTAGTCCAAGATGATACAAGAATTATGGCAGCGCTTCCTACTATCAAATATATTCTTGAGCAAAACCCACGTTCACTTGTTTTGATGAGCCATTTAGGTGATCCAAAAAAAGATGTTAAAAAGGCAAAAGAAAAAGCTGAAAAAGCAGGAAAAACTTGGACAGACCAAGATACAGAAAATTTTATCAATGGTAAAAACAGAATGAAACCAGTTGTTGACTATTTTGCTGAAAAACTAGGTAAACCTGTCGTTTTTTTACCAGATGCTCTTGGTCAAAAAGAAGCAATTGATGCACTTCCAGAAGGAGCAGTTGCAATGCTCGAAAATGTTCGCTTTCATCCAGAAGAAACATCTAAAGATTCTGCAGAACGCGATGTAATGGCAAAAGAACTTGCGACTTACGGCGATATTTTTGTAAACGATGCATTTGGAACTGCTCATCGTGATCAGGCTTCTACTGCATCTATTGCAAAATTTATGAGTGTTCCAAGTGTTGGTGGCTTCTTAATGGAAAAAGAAGTAAAATACATTCAGCCAATGGTAGAAAATCCACCAAAACCACAAGTTGCAATTATTGGTGGTGCAAAAGTTTCTTCTAAAATTGCAGTTTTAGAAAGCCTTTTGAAAAATGCTTCAGCTCTTGTGATTGGTGGAGGCATGGCTTACACTTTCTTAAAGGCACAAGGACATAAAGTTGGTATTTCTCTTGTGGAAGATGATTTTATTGATACGGCGAAGAAACTTTTAAAAGACGCTGAAGCAAAGGGCGTAAAAATAGTTCTTCCTGTAGACCATGTTGCTGCAGATAAATTTGATGCAAATGCAACTCCAGTTGCTATAGATGCTATTGATATTCCAGATGGGCTTATGGCAATGGATGTTGGTCCAAAAACAATTGAACTTTATAAAGAAGTTCTTTCTACTGCAAAATCTGTCGTTTGGAATGGACCTGTTGGTGTATTTGAATTTGATGCATTTGCAAAGGGAACTGAGGCTGTTGCGAATTTAGTTGCAGAAGCTACAAGCCGTGGTGCAATGACTGTTGTTGGCGGTGGAGATTCAGTTGCTGCTGTAAATAAATTCCATCTTGCAGATAAAATGACTCATGTTTCAACAGGTGGTGGTGCATCATTAGAATTCCTTGAAGGTAAAACACTTCCTGGAATAGCTATTTTAGCAACAAAGTAAATAAAGTAGATAAAGTAAAAGTGGCTGTCCAAGAAGTAACAAAACTTCACTAAAGGACAGCCTTTTTATTTTACCATTCACGTTGATATACAGTGTTTGTTGCAATTGCCTCTGGAAGATTTTTGCAACTTAATGTAAGATTTGCGTTGTTTGAATCCATAGTGTAATTAAAAGTCCAAGTTTCGTTTAGGCGTTTGCGTTTTTTTCGTGTGCCGTTCATATTTTCTATTTCCATTTTGTGCACATTGAATGTAATGACATTGTTATTGGCAGTCCAATATCCTTCCCAGTCTGTTTCTGTACGAGTAGCAAAATCTTTAACTTGAATTTCCATATCACCATCATAGTCAATATCAATTTCAACTGCATATTGTTCATCAAAATAATTCCAATCGCCAACTAGAAAATTTGAATTGTTTTGTTGCCTTGATGATTGCGCAAAAATTGAAATGGTTGTCAAGAACATAGTTGTAATAATTATTCCAACTTGCTTAATAATTTTCTTGTTCATAGAGAACCTCCTAATACTAAAAAAATTAGATTGTAAAATACAACCACGATTAACGGATTAACATTTTACTTTGGACTTGTCAAGTTGTAATCGGAATTTTCTAGGATTGCAATTTCTTTTTCTGTTAGTTAGGCCGCAAAGTTTATAGACGAGATTATTTATTTCATTGTCGGTTTGCTTATTTTTTCATTCGATGATAACACGCTTTGCAGCATTATTTTGACACAGTGTTATCATTTTGCTGAAAGGCTTTTATAACTTGTTTGAAAGCCTTTCAGAGTTTTGTTGACACAGTGTCGCTTTTGCCCGTCTGCAAAATAAAGGTACACCAAAAAACAACAGTTTTTCCACTGATACTGCTGTAGCGTTCCAATCATTCGCCATCACGCAAAAAACATACACGCAAAAACTTGTTGACAAACCACAAATTTCTGCTAGAATAAAAAATATGAAGAGTGTTGTTCGATTTACAATAAAATCACTTGACAAACAAATCTTAATGCCTCAAAATTCGCAATTCGCAATTCGCAATTCGC
>CAZOTD010000206.1:0-2318 GCA_964582685.1 uncultured Treponema sp.
CCCATAGGAATTCCCATTGACAAAAGATCTTTTTGAAATCGAAGTGAAAAAACTTTATCTTGCTTTTGAAATTTAAGAATAGGAAATTTCTTTTTAATATAAATTAAACATAAAAATCCAGAAACACCTTGAGATATAACAGTTGCAATTGCAGCACCTTGAACTCCAAGTTTAAATTTTAGAATACAAAGAAAATCAAGTCCAATGTTCAATAAACTTGAAAAAACAAGAAAGAAAAGCGGAGTTTTGCTATCGCCAATCGAACGCAAAATTGCAGAACTCAAATTGTAGACAAACCCAAAAGGAATGCCCGCAAAAATAATTGCAATATAATCCGAAGCATGATCGACAATGTCTGCAGGTGTTTGCATAATACGCAAAATCGGTTTGCAAAGAATAACTGTAATTGCCGAATAAATAATAGAAAAAACTGCCGCAAGAAAAATAGAATTATAAATGTATTGGCGCATTTTAGTATAATCTTTTGAACCGAAAAATTGGGCAACGGGAATTGCAAATCCTGAAGTTAAACCCATACACATTCCGATAATTAAAAAACTTACAGAACCTGTCGAACCAACTGCTGCCAAATCTTCGACAGGCAGACATTTGCCAACAATTGCTGTATCTGCCAAATTGTAAGCTTGCTGAAATAAATATCCAATAAGAACAGGAACTGCAAATCCAATGATTAATTTAAAAGGATTTCCAATTGTTAAATCTTTAGTCATGGAAAGTTATATAATCCTTAAAAGAAAATTAGTCAATTGATTTTTTAGAATTTTTAGAGCACGTTCGTTGCAAGTGTGAGCACAAAATTGCAATTATTTTTCTTTGTGTCGTTTGTCAAGTTCATTATATATATCTTGCCAATTTACGCCTTCTTTATACATAAGAACGCTCACAAAATATAATAAATCTGCCACTTCCCAAACAACTTCGTTTTTGTCTTGTGCTTCGCAAAGTTCTTCTGATTCTTCTTCAATTTTTTCTCGAACGCGTTTTGCATCAAGAGTTGCTGTGTAACTGCCTGGGTTAGGATTTGCAAATCGACTTGCAATTGTTCCGTAAAGCCGTTCCAAAGAAGAGTGCTCATCTGCTTCGCTACCAAAACAAGTAAAACTTCCTGTGTGGCAGACATTGCCATGTGGAATTACTGTTGCAAGAACTGTATCACGATCGCAATCTGCTCTAAGTTTTATGACTTCAAGAAAGTTGCCACTTGTTTGTCCTTTTGTCCAAAGTTCATTTCGCGTTCGGCTCCAAAATGTAAGTTTTTTAGAATCAAAAGTTTTTTCAAACGCTTCTTTGTTTGAATATCCCATCATAAGAACTTCGCCATTTTGACTTTGCGCAATGACAGGAATCATTCCCGCAACTTTGTTCCAATCGAGGCAACGAATAAATGAATTTTTGAGCGAAACTTTGTTCGTATAAAGAGCCATTCCTAATTGAACATCACAGTGATTTTTTTCAAGTTGTTCAATTTCATCTTCTGAAGAAACTCCGCCTGCAACTACAACACGACAATTTACATTATTGCGAAGTTCTTGTGCCATTTGCATATTTGTTCCTTGCATGCAACCTTCTTTTTCCACACAAGTAAAAAGAAGTTCGCTACAATATTTTTCTGCTTGTTTAGCACCTTTAATAAGTGGAATATTTACAGTTTCGGTCCAGCCTTTTACGGCAATTTTTCCGTTAATGGAATCAACACTGATAATAATTCGTTGTTTTCCGATTGCTTTTACAAGTTCTTCAAGAAATTCTGTGTTGAGAACAGATTCGTGTGCCATTTGCATATTTGTTCCTTGCATGCAACCTTCTTTTTCCACACAAGTAAAAAGAAGTTCGCTACAATATTTTTCTGCTTGTTTAGCACCTTTAATAAGTGGAATATTTACAGTTTCGGTCCAGCCTTTTACGGCAATTTTTCCGTTAATGGAATCAACACTGATAATAATTCGTTGTTTTCCGATTGCTTTTACAAGTTCTTCAAGAAATTCTGTGTTGAGAACAGATTCGTCTGCTTGAGGATTTTTTTTCCAAGCAGATGAGCCGATTATAACTTTTTCTGCACCAAGTGAAATAAGTTCTCTTGCTCGCTTTACAGTTCTAATTCCGCCTCCAGTTCTCACATTGCCTTTTCTTAAAAGGCTTGTTAAAAGTTTAGAATTTGGGGAATTTCCTTTTGCATCGACATTTCCCATTGCAGCATCAAGATCGATAACTGCCACTTCGCCAAAAAAATTAAAATCGTTTATAAGATTGTCAGCGTCATCGCGTTGAATTACAAGTTCTTTTCCATTTTTTAATTG
>CAZOTD010000207.1:0-2315 GCA_964582685.1 uncultured Treponema sp.
AAGATAACGATTCCAATAAGTGAAGCAACTGTAACGCCATAAATCCAAAATGGTAAAGAATTTCCAGTTGTTTTTGATTTTTTAGATGATGAAATATATGAATTGCCATAAGAATGATTGTGAACAAAAAAATGATTTTTGGTTTGCTTTGATGAATTATATGTATTTATTTTAGAATTATTTTGTTTCTCGTTTTTTTCTGCATAACCGCAAGCTGGACAACCGTTAATAAAAGTGTGCGAAGAACCAATTTTTCCACAAGCTGGACAACGAACAGCAGAAAAAAATCTTCCACATTTTTTGCAGAATTTTGCATTTTGAGCAACTTCTTCACCACAGTTTTCACAAAAAAATTTTGCATGTTTTTGCATTTTTTAAATTACCTGGAAAGATATTTTTTTATTATCAGGATTTTTCGAGATAACTTTTAATTTTATATATTCAATTGAATTTTGATTCTTAAATGTTGCGTGAAAAATTTTTTGATTAGTTTGAAGTGAAGATATTAAATTAGGCGAATCAGGTAAAAAATTAATTATGTTTTTTTCAAAATCAAAAACTTTTCCAAAAATAAAAGCGCCAGAATTTGGCTGAGTAAAAATAAGTGAATATCGATTTTCATTTTTATTTAATTTATTTGAAAGAAAATCAGATAATTTTTTTAGTCCATTTTCATCAAGAGAATTAAAAATGTTTGTAATATTAAGTGCATTTGCTTTTTTTAAATCTTCATCAGAAAAACTGTGTTCAGTATAAAGTATAATTTTTGGAATATGTTTTGTAATTCCAGTTTGAACAAATTGAACTAAAGTTTTCCAGTGGCGAGGAAAATTTGAAGCATTAATTATAATAACATCTGGTTCAATTTCTTCAATATTATCCATTGCTTTTATAAGCCAGCGATATGTAATAACATCATAATTATCTTTTTGTAGTGAAGTAGAAAGTTTGTCAATTACTAAATCATCATCGGCAATCAAAAGCGCTTTCATTCTGTCCCCAAATTATCAACATCATAATCGTAAATCTGCCAAATTCCATCACGTTGTTGAACATAATATGTATATTGCTTTTTTTCATAAAAGTTTTGGTTTTTAAACCATTCAAATACGATGACTTTTCCTTCTGTTTGTGAATAAGTTGTATTTTTGATTTCAAATCTTTCTGGAATTGCAACGATGTTTGTGTCGATTCTGTCTGCCATCAGATTTGCTTTGAAATCATTTATCATTTTTTCACATTCTAAACTAGAAGAATTTTGATATTGACGCTTTCGTAATGGATCTTTTTTAAGAAGCGATTCAAGATCAATATACAAAAAGAATTGATCCCACAAAGAGCGTTGACGAGCTACAATCGTCTGTTCAATAACTTTGTCTGGACTAATTTCTTCTTGCTTGAGAATTTCTGTTGTTTGACTTTGAACTGGAATTGCAACTGATGAAGCAACATTTGGAGAAGGGCGAACATCGAGTGTAAGTCTATTTGATTTAAGTTCAATATATTTTGATTTATAAAGTTCTGGATAAAAACTTAACTGAAGATAATAAATTGATGGTTCTTTGAAGTCAAGATATTCTTTTACATTTTCGATGAAAGAATATTCTTCTCCAGTTTCAAGTGAAATTTCTCTAAAGTAAACATATTGATTTGTAGTTCGTTTGCGAATAATTTCTTGAGTTTGTTCGAGATTAATGTTTTTAACATTTACAGCAAAAAAATCTTCGCTAAACATCCTATCATCTGCCAATTTAAAACGAAGCGTTTGAGTTCCGTTATTTCTAATTGTAATATGAATAAAAATAGGATTGTTTTTTGCATCTTCTGTGTAATAAACTGTTTTGTCATAGAATTTAATCGATACAGAAGCATCATCATAATTTTGTATTTCATTCTGCGCAAAAACTGTATGTGCAAACAATGTAAAAAATGTTATAATTAATGCAGTAAGTTTTTTCAAAATCTATACCTCACTTTTATATTATCGGTAAAAAACTGTGAATACATTATTATCAAATTCATTAATCAATGCAATAAATAAATGGACGCCATTTTGTGACCTTGTCAATAAATTAATGAATAATTTAACACACAATTTAATTAGTAATAAAATTGAAATTGAAGGGTTGCAAGGTTCGTTTAATAGTTTTTTGACAGCGAAAATTGTCAATTCACAAAAAGAAAAATTTCTTTATCAAATTCAATATGAAACAAATAAAAAAGTTGAAGAAAATAATTTTCCAATTTCATGTGATTTGCTTGTAATTGTTCCATCAGAAAAAGATGAACAATCTGTTATTTCTGATTTAATGACT
>CAZOTD010000208.1:0-2309 GCA_964582685.1 uncultured Treponema sp.
ATTATATAAAACAAAAAGTCATAAATCAAGTTTTTTTTTGTGTTCTTGCTTTTAAAAGCATATTTTTAAAGATTTATTGTAACTGGCGGGTTTTCGTAAGGTGGATTTCCAAAAATTTCTTGATAACATTGGCATACAGCATTAAAAGCGGAAGTTTTTAGATATTCAAGATTTTCTTTTTTTGAAAGATTTGGTTTTGGAAAAATTGGTTTTAAGACATAAAGTTGTCCGACTTTCCTTTTGCTTTTTTTGCCACAGTTTTTAAAGGCGATAAATGTTGGAACAACTGGAACTTTGTTTAAGACGGCTGTATGGAATGCGCCATCAATGTAAGGTCGAGGTTTTTCGTATTTGTGCCAAAGCGCTTTTTCTGGATAAAAAAGAACAAAATGTTTTTTTTGCAAAAGTTTTTCTGTCGTTTTGCTAAGATTTTTCATTGCAGAAAAACTATCAGAAAAAGGTATACAACCTGCTCCACGAAGCAAAATTCCAAGTGGCCCTTTCATATTGTTAAATTCTGCAACTGTAATGTAAAGTTTGTGACCTTTTGTTGCGGCGCGTACAAAAAAACTGTCAAAAATGTGAACATGGTTGCAAATAATAACGGCGCCTTTAAGATTTTTAAAATTCTTTTTTCCGTAAATTTTAGTAGAACCAAGTCCAAAAAAGCACAAAGGTTTTGCAACGGCAAATGCAATTGAGCGCGCAATAAATGACCAAATTATTTTAAAAGGATTTTTTGGCAAAAACACAAAATCTTGTGTTACTCTTTGCATGTTTTCCCAATCGACTGGCTGGACATCGTCGTTATAACGTTGTTCCAATGTGGCGCTTCTTATATTTTGTGCTATAAGATGTTTTGTTTTTTTTGAAATTCCTGCAATGTCTTTCATGTTTTTTTGTGTTCAGTCGATTTATCTTCGATACGAGAAACAGAAACCCAAGTTGTGTCTTCATTTCCTTTTGCAAGTTTATAAAATGCCCAAAAGAAAAATCCGACATATTCAGAAATATAAAAAGGATTAACAAACAAAATAATAAGTTTTTCAAAAATTGAAATTTTGATTGCCTTTCTGTCTGCTAAAAGTCCAATTCCTGTGTAAACAAAAAGAACGCCATAAATATAAATCAATGTTATAAAAAATTTTTTAGCAAAGAAAATCGTGTTGGAACTAAAAACTTCGTAACTAAAACAAGAAATTAAAGTTGATAATCCAAAAATAAAAGAAGCAATCGCGGCAGGCGCAAAAATCAAAACAAGAGGATAAAACGAATAAAGAAAATCAAAACAAGCAAAAAGATTTCCTCTTACTTTTTTAAATTCGTCGGTCGAAAGTTTTGTGTTAAGTCTTTTTTTATCGTCATGATATTTTTGAACGATTGATTTTCTGTATTTTGTAGTTACTTGAGCATAACCCAAAAGCCATCTTTTTCGACGGTCGTTTGCACTTTTGTGCGACATTGTTTCTTCAGTATAAGTTATAGCAGGTTCGTAGTAATAAAAAGATTTTTCATTTAACAAAGAAGCAATTGCAAATTCAAAATCTTCGGTAATAAAACGATAAGGCCAACCTCCAAGTTCATTTATAAGATTGGAAGTAATCATAATTCCCGTTCCGCAAACCGAAGCATGCATTTTATGTTTTGTTCTAAACGCATTGCCAAGTTTGTCAATGAATGTATAAATCATTCCATTACAATTAGAAATCCAGTTGCGATATTTTTTGTCATAAAGAAAATTTTTGACGCAACGCTTGCCAAGAATTATATCGCAACCGCTGACAAGTGAATTATTCATTTCAAGAACAAAATTTTTGTCAACAACATTGTCGGCATCGACAATAATATAGCCGGCATATTTTTTTCTTCCAGCCATAATTTTTTGAAGTGCTCCGTCTAAAGCATCGCCTTTGCAAGTTTGATTTTCTACAACAATCGAAGTCATATTTTGATATTTTTTGCAAAGATTTATTGCAGGATCTTTTTTATTTTGAACAATGATATAAGAATCAAAATATTTGTGCTCGTAAGTTTGATTTTCGAGACTGTCCATTACATGAACGACTTCCGCTTCGTTTCGTGCAGGAACAAGAACTGCAAGACGATTTTTGACAGGATTATTCAAATACACGATTTTCTTAAATCCGTCAACATAATAAAGCAATCGCGGAATATATATAATAAATCCGAGAACAGTTAAATAAACAAAAAGTTTAAAAATGAATTGTGCAGTTTCGTGTGTTATAAGCATATTTTATATTTAGTATTTTTAATAAAAGCTGATTTAAGTGGGTTATATTTGAGCTTAA
>CAZOTD010000209.1:0-2307 GCA_964582685.1 uncultured Treponema sp.
CTGTTATAAAGTGTTCATTTTAAACTTTTAATTTAATTATAAGAAATTAAACAAACAATAAAGCAATAAAAAGATAAAACGAGGCCAAGATGGATTTTGAGGAATTCAAGAAAATTTACTCTGAGAATATAAAAGCAAAACGACTCAACGCAGGAATAAAGCAAGACAAACTTGCAGAGAAAATTGAATTGAGCGAGAAATATATAAGTGACCTCGAAACTAGTCGTCGCGCAGGTTCGCTTGAAACTTTACTCTTGCTTGCCAACGCCCTTGAAGTAGAACCTTACGAACTGCTTTTGCCACCTAAGACAAATCTTTCCTACGATACAAAGCGAACGCAAAATTTAATGAAACGTCTGCGTTCAAATTTGGATGAACTTTTAGACACAATAGATGAATATCTGCAAAAATAAAACACTCTTTATTGTTGTTCCTCGCCCAATGAAGTGCGTTGTGCTCAAAAAATCCAATCTTAAATCCTAAAAGATTGTTCACAAAAATCAACGCGGTTCAAAAGTTCGTCATAAAAGATGTCGTTTTGTACGACAAAAAAAACGCGGCGCCAAAACAAGCGAAACTTTATATTTTTTCAGATTTAATATAGAATAAGATTTTAGCACAGAGTTAATTTTTTTGATATACGGAGACAGATATGGAAATTGTTCATGCGGAAAAGAACAAGGCAGCGGAATATTATCAGTGCATTGAGGACGCGAGGTCTTACCACAAGGCGTTGGGCTTTGAGCAGTGGCGCCCTGATTATCCGACGTTGCAGACGATTCTTGATGATATCCAAAACGGAGATGGATATGCATTCACAGAGAGTGGAAAAATTATCGGATACTGCTGCATTATCATAGGAAACGAAAAAATCTACCAGAATATCGATGGCAAGTGGAAAACTGACCGTCCGTATGCAGGCGTGCACAGAATGGCGTTCTGCAAGGAAGCCAGAGGCAAAGGACTTTCAAAAGCGGCGTTTAATCTGATTAAGAACATCTGCCTAAAGCAGAATGTGCGTGCAATCCGCCTAGACACGCAGGAAGAAAACAAAGTCATGCAACATATTCTTAGCCGCGAGGGATTTTCATATTGCGGACTGATTGATTTTAACGGCGGACCTAAACTTGCATACGAGTGGGACGCGTAAGAAGCAATTAAACGGTACGTTTTTTAATATTTCCTATGCTGTCATTGAGGAACAAAAACTCTCCGTCATTGCGAGCGAAGCGAAGCAATCCCGTAAGCAAGAAAAGTGAATTTTTATTTAAGCCAAAATCGTATTTGCAAACGCGGTTTAGTTTTTTCGTCAGCATTTTTATGTTTCTTGCTCGATTCAAGTCCTACTCGATTCAAGTCCTACATTTGTACAAACTAGTTTGTACAATACGAATTCTTGCAATACTAAATTTATCGTTAAACAAAAAAAAGTTCTTCCGATTAAGAAGAACTTTTTTGATAGCGAGGGTAGGACTCGAACCTACGGCCTCCGGGTTATGAGCCCGACGAGCTGCCAACTGCTCTACCTCGCGTCGTGTATTAAAAAATATACTTAAATCTAAAAAAAAAGTCAATACTTCTACAAAAATACATAAAATACTTGCTTTAACCGATTTGTCTTTATTAAGAAAACAAATCTAACTTTTTTGCAAAAATTCAAACAAAAACAATAACTATTATTTAAAAAGTCATGCTAGTATAAAAAAAAGTTACATGTAATTGTAATAAATCTATTTATGAGGAAGGAAAAAATGAAACTCACAAAAAAACTTTTGGCACTTGCACTTACTTGTGCCACAATCGTAGCATTTGTTGGCTGTAACGACCCAGCAAAAGCAACAACTGAGGGGGGGGTACATTGACAAAGACTTCAATCTTTGAAAAAGTTCAAGCTTCAAACGATGTTTGGGGCAGTGGATCAAAGATTGTATTGTCAAATGGAAAGGCAACTGTAACATGTGCTGGAGCAGATGAAGGCGGTTGGGGTGGTAAAATTGGTGCAACTCCATTAATTCTTGATGCAGGAGATTTGGCAGGTTATACTCATATTGTAATTGAAGCCGACATTTCTGGTTTTACAGAAAATAAAGAAAGAGGAGGTGAAAATCTTTTTGATCTCAAAGTAGAAGATACTGATACTACTAATAAAAAAGAAAAAATTATTCCTTTTAATTTTGTTGATGGAAAAGCTGAAATTCCACTTGAAACAGTAGACTTCCTTTCTACAGCTAATCAGATTTTATTTTCATTCCGTGGAACAGGTGATATCGTTATTACCGATATTTCTAAAGCCAAATAATTTTATAT
>CAZOTD010000210.1:0-2302 GCA_964582685.1 uncultured Treponema sp.
CTACATTTTTTAAATATGATAAATTAATGGAATGAAAACTATTAAATCATTGTTGATAATTGTATCATTTTCATTTATTGGAATTTTAACTTCATGTTCTCGTTCTCTTGGATATTCTTCACTTTTGTGGGATTTGCCAGAACATAATCTTCAAGATGGACAGATTGTAAAAGTTTATTTTAAATCGAATATCAGTCATGTTTATATTATTGGTTTGCCAGGTAGTCATGAGCGTTACGAAGTTCCTCTTTGGCAAATTACGGAACCTTCTTCTAAAGTAAAGGCAGAACAATCGGCAAAAAGATATAGTGAATATCTTCATAAATATGGAAAGATGAAACTTGATGGTCTTCCTGTTAGACAAGATCCTGTAAATACTTCAAAACAAATTTATCGTTTACATAAAGATGAAGTTGTAAAAATTCTTTATAAAGGTGATGGTCAAGATGTTATGATTGGGAAAAATGAAAAACTTCCTGGCGATTGGCTTTATGTTTTAACAGAAGGTGGAACAAAAGGTTGGTGCTTTTCTTATAACCTTTCGATTTTTGAAACAACTGCAAACGGCGTTATTGCAAGTGGCGATGTAACTGAAGAAGTTGCTCTCACAAATAACGATACAATTCTTGAACAAGTCCTTAATGCAAAATGGTATCCAGAATTTTATTCACGACTTCTTGAACAAAACCAAATTGATCTTGAAACAATAAAACTTGCTTATGGATTTGATACAGGAATTTCCTCTGGAAATATTACAGTTAATATTCCTGAAAAATATCACAGTGCAAAATATGCTGGTGCAGATAAAATTCGTGACAATACTTATCAATTTGTTGGAACGCCTTTTCAACTCATGATTCGAAACAAAAACACAATAGTTGTCAATTACACTGAACGTGATGGAACTCAAGAAGCATATACATTTATTACTCTTCCAGAAAATATTGATCTTGCAGAAATTATTGAAACAGAAAGAGAACGCAGAACAAAACTTCTTGAAGAACTTTATAAAATAACTTCGTTTACAAGTCAGAATTATGGTGAACTTGTAATTAACAGCGGACGAACATTTTCTTGGAATGGATTTTCTCTTCTTGTTCCAAGCATAATTCCATCTAACGCAAAAGGAAGAGGAACTGTAAATATCAAGTATCTTCTTTCAAAAGATTTTGCAACTCGCTATGATGGCGTTTTAACTTTTAAGTTTGATGGTGCGTCTGATGAAGTGAACTTTTTGTACAGACTTACAAACGAAGGTTTAAATCTTGAAAACATTGATAGTTTTTCAATTAAAGATAATATTGTGATTGCACGTGTAAGTAATCCGACAATAATGTTTTTTAATCGATAGTTTTTAAGAAATCTTATTTTTAGCGTGAAATAGATTATGTCATTTGTTCAATTCTCAAAAGTATCACTTGCATTTGGCGACCGTGATATTTTAAAAGATGTTTCTGTAAACCTTGCAACAGGTTCTAAAGTTGCTTTAACAGGCGCAAACGGTGCTGGAAAATCTACTCTCATTAAAATTATGGCAGGACTTCAAGAACCAGATAGTGGTCAGCGTATTTGTCAAAAAGATACTCGTATTGCATATCTTCCACAGTCGGGTCTTACTCATCAAGGTTCTACACTTCTTGAAGAAGCAGACAAAGCTTTTCAGTTTGGTTATGAAATTCAAAAAGAAGCAGAACAAATTGGGGAACAATTAAAATTAAATCCTGACAATACAGATTTTCTTGTCTCTCGACATTTTGAACTTCTTGCAAAACTTGAAGATTCTGGTTGGTACAGAAGGCAAGCTCAAGCAGAAAGTGTTCTTTTAGGACTTGGATTTTCTAGAAGTGATTTTTCAAAACATACAGAAGAATTTTCTGGAGGTTGGCAAATGAGAATTGCACTTGCAAAAGTTCTTATGCAAAATCCTGACATTCTTCTTCTTGATGAACCAACAAATTATCTTGATTTAGAAGCACGCTCTTGGCTTGAACAATTTTTAAAATCGTATAAAGGCGGATTTTTGCTTGTAAGTCACGACCGATATTTTCTTGATGTTACAATAAACGAAGTTTATGAACTTTTTGGAGGCAATTTAAAATCATATTCTGGAAACTTTAGTCATTATGAAAAAGTTCGTGCAGTCGAACTTAAAACTTTGATGTCGGAATACGAAAAGCAACAAGAAGAAATTGCTCATCTTGAAGATTTTATTCGTCGCTTTGGATATAAGGCAACTAAGGCGGCACAAGCACAAGAACGCCAAAAGATTTTAAATAAAATTCTTGAAAACAAAATTGAAATT
>CAZOTD010000211.1:0-2293 GCA_964582685.1 uncultured Treponema sp.
GAAAATGATGTAAAAGAAATTGTGTCGCAATTAGAAGAAATGAAAATGATAAAAGAATCTTCATTCCCATGGAAAAATAAAGTTGAAGTAAATTTTTATAAAATGCCCAAAAAAATAAACGTTTAAAAGCGACTGCAAAAAATGACGCAGTCGCTTTTAACTTCAAGTTCGTCGCACGAACTTGCTTATCAACTGTGCGCTTTCGCGCACGAAAACATCGAGAAAACACAAACTTTAAATCTTGAATTTTGCAAATTGAAATTTGCAAAGTAAAAAATGAACTTGGATTTTTTTGACAAGTTTCATTCTTCAGCAGGAGTTTCTGGCTGAGCAGAAGCATCTGCTGAAGAACTTTGAGTTTGCGTCGGTGCTGGAGTTGGTTCAATTCTTCTTTTTTTTGGTTTTGGTGGCGTTTTTTTGTAATGTGCAACATAACTCATAAAACTACAATAGAGAATTACAACAATTGTCACTGCAATAACGTACGAATTTAAAAGTACTTTCTTGAGAATTCTAAAAATTTCTAAAAAATTCATAATTTAATTATCGGCATTTTATTTGATTTTTTCAATAAATCGATTAAATGCATTTCTACCTTCAGGCGTACATTTGAAAACGCCTGCGTGTTCCAAAACTTTAGTAAACACAATTCCAGTTTCTTTATCAAGAATTTTGGAAACTTCTTCAACTGTCAAAGGTTTTGTTGCTTTAGTTTTATACTTTGGCATAATTTCATTTATCCAATCTGCGTGTTTTGAAAGCACTTCATCTTTTGAAATATCTTTATTTGCAACAATTGCTTTTGCAAGAAGTTCAAATTCTGTTTTAAGTCTTGACGGAAGAATTGCAAGCCCCATAACTTCGATTAAACCGATATTTTCTTTTTTTATGTGGTGAAGTTCTGCATGAGGATGAAAAACTCCAAGCGGATGCTCTTTTGTTGTAATATTATTTCTTAAAACTAAATCAAGTTCATAAGCTTTTTCTCGTCGTCTTGCAATTGGCGTAATTGTATTATGAGATATTCCATCGGTTTTTGCAAAAATAAAAGAATCTTTGTCTGTGTATTTTCTCCAAGCAACAAGAATTTTATCTGCTGCTTTTATGAGACTTTCGCGATTTGTACTTGAAATACGAATTATACTCATTGGCCATTTTACAATTCCTGCTTTTACATCTTTAAAATCATTCATTTTGAAACTTGATTCAAGTTCTGCCTTAGCCATCGGGAATTCGTAATTTCCACCTTGAAAATGGTCGTGAGTAAGAATCGAACCCCCAACAATTGGAAGATCTGCGTTTGAACCAATAACATAATGAGGGAATTGTGTAACAAAATCTAAAAGTCGACAAAAAGTTTCGTGGCATATTTTCATCGGTGTGTGTTTTTGATTAAACACAATACAATGCTCGTTGTAATAAACATAAGGGGAATATTGAAAGCCCCATTTTTCGCCATTTAATTCAAGTGGAATTATTCGATGATTTTGACGTGCCGCATGATTAAGGCGGCCAGCATAACCTTCATTTTGTGGACAAAGAAGACATGGCGGGTAACTTGTTGTAGAAGCATTTCGAGCGGCTGCAATTGCTTTTGGATCTTTTTCTGGTTTTGAAAGATTAATTGTGATGTCGAGTTTTCCGTATTTTGTAGAAACTTTCCATTTTTTGTCTTTACAAATTCTGTAGCGACGAATGTAATCTGTGTCTTGACTAAATTTATAAAACCAATCAGTTGCATGTTTTGGAGAATAAGTCTTATAAAGTGTTTCAAATATTTCTATGACATCAGACGGTGGGGGAACTAGAAGTCCCATAATTTTTGTATCAAAAAGGTCACGATGAACAATGCTTTCATTTTCAAAAAGTTTTTTTTCTGCCGCATAATCAAGAAGAGATTTTAAAATTTCTTCAAGTTCGTTAACTTTCACTTTAGGAATTTTCTTTGCTTGTTCTAGGCTGTCAAATCCGTCAAGTTTAAAAAGTTCTAAAAGACGGTTTTGAGTGTAAATAACATCTTTCTCTGTAATAAGACTTGTTGTAAGTGCATAACTTACTAATCGATTAATATTTTCTTGAATTGTCATGTTTAAATGATAATATCCAAAATGAAATAGTGCAACATCTTTTTTTCGATAAAAATGAAATTTATACTTAAAGAAAAATTGCAAAACTTAGTTCTCAGTAACGGCGAAAAAGAACTTGTGATGCGGTTTTTACTGTTATTGTGATGGCGATTGTCGCCCAGAAAAAAATCTTGCAACGTTATGATGGCGATTGTCGCCCAGAAAAA
>CAZOTD010000212.1:0-2284 GCA_964582685.1 uncultured Treponema sp.
TTCTTTAATTCATCATAAACGGAGTATCTACAAGTTTAAGCAAGGCATTTTCAGTTAGGCATTTTCTATCGCACATTAAAACAAATTTTGATATAATTTGTTTGTAATTTTTGAGATTTTATAAAGTCGAAAAGAAAAAATTGAATTTGGCAGTTAAGATAAAAATTTTGTCTGAAAATCGCACCAAAGTTTTTATTTTTTCTAGTTTGCATTGTCAACTTTTTATTGGAGAAAAAATGAAAAAGACACTGGGAATTATTTTTAGTTTTTTTGTATTGTCGGGAACAATTTCAGCACAAACACAATCTGAAATTGACAAAATTGATTTAGTTCTTTCTAAAATGTCATCAAGAGCAAAAAAAGAACTTTCAATTTTAGACAAAGAGCAATTCATAAAAGATTTAATAATTGTTCTTGATGAAGAAAAAAAATATCAAAACGATGGAGATTTGCCATTATATTTTCTCATTGATAAAAAAAATCATGCCCCGAACGGTTATGTTCCTAAAAATTTAAAAAGTTTAAAATCAAATGAAAACTACAAAGTAAATCGAAATGACCTTTCTCTTCGTCCAGATGTGGAACAAGGTCTTACCGAAATGGGAAAAGCTGCTCGAAAAGATGGCATTACTTTGCTTGTAAGTTCAACTTACAGAAGTTATGAATATCAAGCAAAACTTTTTCAAAGATGGGTTGACATTGACGGACTAGAAGAGGCAGAACGAGAAAGTGCAAGACCTGGAACAAGTCAGCACCAATTAGGTTCGGCAATAGACTTTGGTTCTATTACAAATGATTTTATTAAAACAAGTCAAGGAAAATGGCTTTACGATAATGCCTGGAAATATGGTTGGTCTCTTTCTTTTCCAGAAGAATATGAAGATATTACAGGTTATCGATATGAATGTTGGCACTACCGTTATATCGGAATCCTTGCATGCAAGTTGCAAAGAAAATATTTTAATAATGTTCAACAATATATGCTTGAATTTATTGACTTATGGAAGAAAATCTAACGTTTAAAAGTGACCGCTAAGATGGCGCAGCCACTAAAATGCCATAGCCACTAAAGTACGCGGTCACTTTAGTGGAGCCGCCACTTTTATCTTCAAGTTCGTTACACAAACTTGCTCATTAACTTATTTTGAAGTACAAAATCTAAAACCTAAAAAGTTGTAAAACTCATTAGGATCGTATCCATATCTGTCACCACAATAAATAAATCCAGTATAAGATGACCAAGAACCACCTCTGCAAATTCTTTCGGAGCCATAACGAGGTCCAGTTGCTCTCTCTCCCGGAGTTATTTCTTTATATACATCAAACCAATCCCAGCAATATTCAAGAACATTTCCGCTCATATCATAAATACCTGCTCCATTTGGATTTCCACTTCCTGGTGCTGCCAAAATTCCATCATCTCTAAAAACTGTTCCAGCTGTTCCAACTGTATGAGTTGTATCAGTATTTACGTCAAACCAAGCGACCTCAGATTCTTTTATTGTAGGGTTATCAAATCCATTCTTATCTACTTGTCCAGAAGCAAGATTGCCACTTTGATAACCAGATTTTGTAACGCGAGCAGCATATTCCCATTCAGCTTCTGTCGGAAGTCTATATCCATCATTTTCCCATTTGCATTGAGCTAAATCACAAGCAGCCGTGTTTGTTGCATCTTTAATAATTTCGTTATTGTAATAATAGCAAGGAGTTCTGCCCATCATTTCACTTAACGCATTGCACCAAACAATTGTATCATACCAACTAATCATTGTAACAGGTTGATAAGAACCTTCAACTGGCGGTTTTGCACGGCGCCCATAAGCACCTTCTTGTCCTGGATTTTGAAAAACATAACCTTTATCTTCTGCATAATTTCTTACGATGTACCAAAGATTATAAGTTGTTTCATACTTGTTCATTTTAAAATTTTTAATCCAGCGAGTCGCAGTAATAGATTGAGAATCTTCACCAATAGTATAAGTATCAAAAAGCACACCATTTTGAGGTCCTAAATATACAAGACTTATGTCACTAAAATTTGAGATTTTGCTATCAGTTTTTTTTTGGTCGATAGCCCAAACAGAAAATACAAGCAGACTTGTTACTGTTAAAACAATACTAAATTTAATTTTTTTCATATTTCCCTCTGCAAGTTTTTAAACATATTTATGATAAAACAACTTTATGATAAAACAACCGAAACTCTCCCAAAGTTAAAATCTAGTAGAAATTTTATCACATTTTTTTTTATCTGGAAAGTTGCTTTTTTTATGTTTATGAT
>CAZOTD010000213.1:0-2276 GCA_964582685.1 uncultured Treponema sp.
TCCACAAATAAATGTTATTTATCGGCATTCATTTGCTCCAAATAGTCATACAGCAGTAAGAAGTATTAAACATCTCGATGATGAGTTAAAAACTTTACGCCAATATAAAAAGAAAGGTTATGTACTTATTTTGTCAAGCCATTCTGTTCCTGTAGATCAAAATGCTGTTGCTCAAAAAATTTCATACTTTAACACAATAAAATCTCTTGCAAAAAAATGCAAAACTAAAGATGAGTTTTTAACTCAAGCAAAAGAAGCCTTTCCAGATTATGCTGGCGAAAGCGATCTTGAAAGAACTGCGAATGCATTATATCAGTAGTTTTTAAAAATAAATTAGGCTATCTAACTAACGTTTAAAAGCGGCCACGAAAATGGCGAAGTCACTAAAGTGGCACAACCGCTTTTAACTTCAAGTTTGCTGCACGAACTTGCGTATTAAGAAACAATTTTTGTCAAGCAACAATAGCGTTTTTAGATAGCCTAATTTTTTATTTGCTGTTTTTATCTAAGTCTAGTTAAATTATTCTTCGTGTACAAATAAATAAACAATTTCATTTTGTTCGCAATATTCTGGAGATTTGATAATTTCCATTTGTACATTTTTGAATTTTCCATGTATTTTTCTTTTATAGTGAATTAAAAGATTTCTTTTTTCGTCTGAAAAATAGTTTTTCATAAATTCAAAATTAGTTTTATCAAGGAATTCTTTTCTATCTCTTTTGTCAATAAAATCGGAATTTGCAAATGATAAAAACCATTTCGATGCGATTCCATCAAAATTTTTAACAGAATCTGTTTCATCGTCTAAAATCTGAATTACAGAAAAAGCATCTTTGCTTAAATTGATTTTTAAAATCTTAATGTATGATTGAGAAAGAATTCTCATTGCATCGCGAGTTCCGCGTCTGTCAACGCCTTTGTTCGAATAATATTCACTTTTTGCTTTGTACATTTTTTTGTCAGCAAGTTTTATGATAGAACTAATTTTTTGCTCTGGATTTTCTCTTTTAGTAACAATGCCATAAGAAACAGAAAGCGATTTTGAATTTTCTCCTTTCCAATCAGAACAGTTTTTATCAAATTTTTCTTTTGCGATTTTAAGTTGCTCTGGAGATACAAAAATTATAATTTGAAATTCATCGCCACCAGTTCTAAAAATTTTACCATATTCACCAAATGCATCTTTTAAGCAATTTGCAACTCCGCACAAAAGTTCATCTCCAGACGCGTGCCCGAACGTATCATTTGCATTTTTTAATCCGTTCAAATCAAGAGAAATATATGCAAAATTATCAGAAAGTTTATTTTCGTTTTCTGCTTTTTCAAGTTCGTGCAAATATTCTTCATAAGCGTGGCGATTTAAAAGTTTTGTAAGTTCATCTGTATTGGCGTTAGAAATTAGAATTTCTTCGCGACGCTTTTCGTTATTTATGCTTTGCGTTGCAAAAATAACTTGCATCGGCAAACCATTTTCATCATTAGTGACAGAAATAAAATTTGCACGAATCCAACCGATTCTTTTTGAATTAAGTTCAATCGAGATATATTTTTTGTCTTTTAATCGTTCTTTTAATGTTGCTAAATTTGCAAATTCAATTGCGGCATTTATATATTCTTCATAACAAAAACTTTTTATTACATTTTGAATTTGCTCATAAGCATGTTCGGTTGATGCAACATAGTTTTTTGGATCTTTTGTTGCGTTAAGGTCAATGAATGAATTTGTGTCTATGTCAATAAAATGTAAGGAAAGATAAATTTTTGAAATTGAAGATATGATTTGAAAATGAATTGTTTGTTCTTTCATAAGAGTGTCGATTGTTTCTCTTGTTTCAATTAATTCATCGACATTTTTGAATGTTACAACAAATTCTTTACTTGATTGTGGTCTTATAAAATAGCATTGGAAAAAATGAATTTTTTCTCCAGAAGTTTTACTTTTTATTCGATAAACGAATGAATATTCATTTTGCGATTTTAAAATTTTGCGGATTTTTCCAATTTCGTTTACTTTGGCAAAAAGTTCTCTATCTTCTGGATAAACTTCATTTTCTTCGTAAATTTTAAAGCATTTGTCGTAGTCACTTGCTAAAAATCTTTTTTCGTAACTTTTTTTCATTCTATCGGTTAGTTGATAAATGAAAAATTTTCCAGTTTTGATGTTTACAACATAAACATTTTGATAAGAAGAGCAAAGTGCAGAAATAACATTTAAATGCATTCTTTCTGTTGAATGTCGAATTTGAATAACTTGAATTACATACAAAATAATTATA
>CAZOTD010000214.1:0-2272 GCA_964582685.1 uncultured Treponema sp.
AAAACTTCCAGAACTTAAGAGTGCAGATTTGGCACCGATTGAACGAAACCCTTGCTGGCATTTAAGACGAGATTTTGATATTCTTGCAAATGGACAAGTTCCTATATGTTTTGAAAAATCTTTTGAGCAAAGTTTAGGAAATGCTTTTACTGAAGAACTTGAAACTTTATGGAACAAAAAAGATTTAATATTACAGAATGATGTAGAAAAAAAATATTGTGAAGGATGCAATAATTGCGATGAATTCTATACCTTTAATTTTTAGTCAGCGTTCAATAAATAGAACTGTGCTTGGTGGAAAACAGCGGCCTTCTAAAATCAAAATGAATGTTTCTGTAATTTTAATAAACAAACATGGAAGTCATCTTCGAGTAAAAAATCTTGAAGTGCTTGAACGATGTGGTTTTGAAAAAATTGTTTCGTTAGAACCAAATCTTGAAAATTACAATCTTGAAAATTTTGCAAGCAAATTTCCCTCAGTAAAATTTATTATTCCACAAGAAAAAGTGACAATTGGAGATTTAATTAATATTGGAATGGAAGAAGTTCAATCAGAATATGTGCTTGTCTTAAACGATTCTCTTGGACTTTCAAGTTTTAGATTGTCAAGTGTTGCAATGCAAAAATTAGCAGAAAGAAAACAATATTGTTTTGTGCCAAAAATGTTCGTTGACAAAAATCAAACATTGCCAATTAATTTAATTCCGCATGTTGAAAAAAATATTTTAAAAATTGAAGCAGTTGATTCTTTGCAAGATAATACTCCAACTCTTTATCCTTACGATTTTATTGGTTTATATAATCGTCAAAAATTTATCCAACTTGGAGGTTTTGATTACACAATTGAAAGTTCTTATTGGCAGAACTTGGATTTGGCAATGCGTGCTTGGCTTTGGGGCGAAAGAATTACCATTACGACAGTTCTTCAATTGGCGTATCTTGAAGATGCACCAATTGAAGATGCTACAAGTAATGTTAGTCAATTTCGTTTTTATCTAAAAAATCTTGCTCCTGTATTTAAATTGGATCATGGAGAAATTCCTTTAAAAAAACTTTTTAAAATGTTTAGAAGATCCGCTTGTGGATTTGCAGAAACTATAAATCAATTTAACGATGCAAAAAACTGGGTTTTTAAAAATCAATATCGGTTCAAAACAGACGCGTCTTTGCTTATTTCTAACTGGGGAAGTCAAAAATGAAAACAATTATAATTGTTCAATGTCGCCTTTCTTCAACTAGATTACCAGAAAAAGCATTGTATGACCTTGGTGGCAATGTCCTTTTAGAACTTGCATTGAAATCGATGAAATGCGTCAAAGTAGACGATTATTTTGTTGCATGTGATTATGAATCCAAAGATAAACTTTTGCCAATTGTATTTAAAAACGGATTTAAAATTTTTACTGGCTCTTGCAATGATGTGCTTGACAGATTTTGCAAATTAATCGAACAAGAAAATCCCGATATTGTTGTTCGGGCAACTGCAGATAATCCGTTTTTATTTTTTGATGCGGCAGAAGAATTACTTGAACTTTATAAAACTAAATATTTTAGCGAATATGATTATATAACTTTTTGTGGACTTCCACATGGAAGTGGAATTGAAATTTTTAAAGCGAATTCCTTGTTAAAAGCGAGAACAAATACAAATTCAAATTACGACCATGAACATGTTGGACCTTCAATTTATAATCATAAAGAAATTTTTAATAGTTTGTTTTTGCCTGCTCCTAAAAAATATAATTTCCCAGAATACAGAACGACAATCGATACTTATGCAGATTATCTTCGTGCATTAGAAATTGTAAATGCACTCAAAGAAAAAAATAAAAAAGCACCTTTTAAATCTTTTGATGTTTTGAATGTTCTTGAAAATTCTACGATTCAAAAAAAAATCTTATATATTCCTTGTATAAAAAAAGGTCAGGGCACAGGTCATTTACGACGTTGTCTTGAACTTGCAAAGAAAACAAATGGTTGTATTTATCTTGATTTAGAAACAGAAGAATTGAATTTACAAAATGGAAAAAAAATTGAACAAACTATTGATTACAAAGTTTTTTTTCAGAATGTTGATGAGCAAAATAAAAATGAAAATTTTAATTTAAAATATCTAATTACAAAACTTCCACTGAAAAATGAATACGATTTAATTGTTCTTGATCAATTTTGCCTTACAAAACAAAATGCTAAAAAATATTTAAATCTCGGAAAAACTGTTCTTCTTGATGAAGGTTCGAAATTTACAGAGAATGCTGATTATGTTCTTGAT
>CAZOTD010000215.1:0-2271 GCA_964582685.1 uncultured Treponema sp.
ATATAAAAAATAATTATAATCGCAAAAGCTAAAATCTGAAATACAATAAAAATAATTGATTTTGCATCTAATGCAACTTTTACATCATCTGTTAAAATTTGAATTAAAAACCAATCAGCATTTTTTAGTTTTGCAATACAAGCGATTTCTCTTTTGTTTTGATGTTTAAACGAAAAAACTTTCTCGTCGCCATTTTTTGCATGCTCCAAAAAAAGTTCTAGTGCTTGATTCATTTCTAGGTTTTTTAAATCTGAACCATATTGCAATGGCGGATAATTTGATGTAATAACATTAAAATCGGAATCGCACAAAATCCCAATTGTTTCTTTGCCATAAAAATCAGATGTAAGAAATGGTTTTAAAACTTCTTCGGAATTTATTCCTCCGACAAGAACGCCTGCAATTTGATTGTTATAATAAATTGGAGAATAAAAATCGAGGATTATGCCTTTTGAAGATGTAGAATGGAAATTTTCAAAAAGTCCAGATTTTCCTTTTATTCCTTCAATAAAATAATCTTGATTTCCTTCAAAAACAGGTTCGCTGTTTGGAACTTCGTTCATATTATTATTTCCATCTGAATCTATAAACTGCAAAAATGAAAATGGCGTGTTCACTAAAAATGAATTTAAAATTCTTGTGTCATTTACCAATGTTTTTTCTAATATTGAACGCGGAATAATAAAAGATGTGAATCTTATGCTAGAAAATCCTTCTCTAATTTTTAAGTCGACAAGATTTTTTATTGTTTGTGTGTTTTGTTGCACATGTGAATATGCTTGGCGTTTAAAAAATTGGCGCACCGAGTACGAATAAGTAATAAGATGAAAAGCAATTAAAGCAGCGATAATAATGAGTATAAAAGCAGCATTATGGCTTCGCTTTTCAAAGAAATTAATTTGTTTGATTCTCCGATGATGCATAACATATTTTATATTTAAAAATCGCAAATTACAACATTTTTTTTGTTTAGTTTTAAGATTTTTTCGACATTCATATTTGCAAGTTATCATCTGATTTTATCTTAGTTTATGTAACTATATGCTCGACATTATATGTTGAACTGACATATGTTGAACTGCCCTTTTACTTTATTTAATTTTTTGATAAACTACAATTTCAATATGAAAGTTAAGTTTGGAGGCATTTTATGCTTTTTTATTTAGGAGAATTTTTGCAAAACCATTTTGATTTTGGACCTGCACGTCTCCTTCAATCTTATACAGTTTTAATTGTTATAGCATTGTATCTTGGTTTTTTTCTTTCTCAAAAATTGGTTCCAAAATTTTATGATAAACTTCCTTGTGATCGCGGAAGAGAATTTACAGACCATGCAGCAGAGGCAAAAGGAAAGCCAACTGGTGCTGGTATTGTATTTATTTCAGTTTTTGTAGTTGTTTCTTTGATTTGTTTTCCTTTGACTCCACTTCAAGTTTGTATTGTAGGGCTTACTTGGATTTCGATGCTTACAGGTTTTCTTGATGATAGAAGTAAAAAAGGTTGGGGTGAATATCTAAAAGGCGCTCTTGATTTATTGATTTGTGTTGTTGCGTCTTTGTGTCTTTATTATTTTCTTGGTTCTAATAATCCTGATGGCAAAGTTTATTTTTGGTTTCCTTTTTGGACTAATCAAGTTGAAATTCCTTTGTGGGTTTATCTTATTGTTAGTACAATTTTACTTTGGACAGCGATTAACACAACGAATTGTACTGATGGTGTAGATGGACTTTCAAGTATGCTTATTCTTATTGCTTTGATTACGCTTGGCTGTTTGTTTTATTTTGTTCTTGGACATAAAGAAGTTGCCGCTTATCTTCTTGTTCCGGCTCTTAGTACTGGAGCAAGTTGGGCTGTTATTACTTTTGCAATGGCTGGCGTTTTGATGGGTTATTTGTGGCATAATGCTTTTCCTAGCGAAGTAATGATGGGAGATGCAGGAAGTCGAGCACTTGGATTTTTTATCGGTGCTTGCATTATGGTAACAGGAAATCCATTTATCATTTTTGCAACTTCTTCAATTATTCTTGTTAATGGCGGAATGGGATTAATTAAAGTTGCCCTTCTTAGATTTTTCAAAATTAGTATTTTTAAGAATGTGTGTTTTCCGCTTCACGATCATATGAGAAAAAAACGCGGTTGGTCAGCAACTCAAGTTGTAATTAAATTTGTAATTATGCAATTACTTTTTACTTGTGCACTTGTTGGCTTAATATTCAAAATCAGATAAAAATATTTTAAAAGGAAATAAATTATGGCATTAGAATGTGGAAT
>CAZOTD010000216.1:0-2265 GCA_964582685.1 uncultured Treponema sp.
ATTTACATTACACAAGGAAGTATAAAATGGTACCAACTTTAATTAAAGATTTACTTACATCTTCACCAGATGCACAAAAAGTTACAGTATGTGGCTGGATTAGAACAATTCGTGATTCAAAAAATCTAGTATTTATTCAAGTAAACGATGGAAGTTGTTTTGCAAATATTCAACTTACCTTTGATAGAAATTCCCCTTCAAATAATGCAGATGTAAATAATATCGAAGAGGAACTTAAAAAGCTAAATACGGGTGCATCGATTAAAGCGCAAGGAATTCTTATTCCATCTCCTGCAAGTGGTCAAACTGTAGAAGTTATACTCGAAAATTTAACTTGTCTTGGAACTTGTAATCCAGAAGAATATCCTTTGCAAAAAAATAAAATGTCAATGGAATATCTTCGTGAAAAAGCTCATCTTCGAGCAAGAACAAATACATTCGCAGCAGTTTATCGTGTAAGGAATCAAATGGCGTTTGCGGTTCATTCCTTTTTCCAAGAACGTGGATTTCAATATATACATGCTCCAGAAATTACTTGTTCTGACTGTGAAGGTGCTGGCGAAATGTTCCAAGTAACAACACTCTCTATGGAAAAAATTGCAGAACTCGCAGTTAAAGCAGGAATCGGGGGAATGAAAGTTGAAGACGCACACAAAATCGTAGATTACTCAAAAGACTTTTTCGGTAAAAAAGCAAGCCTAACAGTTTCTGGACAATTAGAAGCAGAAACTTTAGCCACGGCACTTTCTCGTGTATATACATTCGGACCAACTTTCCGTGCAGAGAATTCAAATACACCACGCCATCTTGCAGAATTCTGGATGATTGAACCAGAAATGGCATTTTACGATTTAGATGATGATATGGACATTCAAGAAGATTTTGTAAAATATCTTTTGAACTGGGCTTTGACAAAATGTCGAAACGATCTCGAATTCTTTGACAAGAGAATTCAACCTGGCTTAATTGAAAATCTGACAAAAGTTGCAAATGCCAAATTTGTCCGTATTTCATACACAGAAGCAATTGAAAAACTTCAACAAGCAGAAAAACAAGGTGCCAAATTTGAATTTAGTCCATATTGGGGTTGTGATATCGCAACAGAACATGAGCGATATTTAACAGAACAAATTTTTGATTGTCCTGTTATGGTTTTTAATTATCCAAAAGAAATAAAATCTTTCTATATGAAATTAAACGAAGACGGAAAAACTGTAAAAGCAGTTGATGTTTTAGTTCCAGGAATTGGAGAACTTATTGGTGGTTCTGAACGCGAAGAAAATTTTGACAAACTTATGAATGCCATCAAAGAACGCAACATGGATGAATCAATTTACGATTGGTATCTTGATTTAAGAAAGTTTGGAACAGTTCCACATTCCGGATTTGGACTTGGATTTGAACGACTTATTCGTTATGTAACAGGAATGGAAAATATTCGTGATGTTATTCCTTATCCGCGTGCACCAAAACTTGCAGACTTTTAAACATTTTTTAAATTTGTATAAATGTGCTGATTTTAAAAAGTTATAATAAAAAATAAAAGGGAAATTATATGACTCGTGAAAAAATTGTTGTTTTAGATTTTGGTTCTCAATATGCACACTTAATTGCAAAACGTTTCAGAATGCTTGGATATTATTCAGAAATTGCACCAACAAACGCAGAAATTTCAACTTTTGAAAATGCAAAAGGAATTGTTTTTTCTGGCGGACCATCTTCTGTTTATGACAAAAATCTTCCCTTGTTCAATTCCGAAATTCTAAATCTTGATATTCCGATTTTAGGATTATGTTATGGTCATCAACTTATGGCAAAAAGTTATGGCGGGAAAGTTGAAAAAGCAAAAATCGGAGAATTTGGATTTGCGCAATTAGAATTAAATCCAGAAGTTACTTGTCCGCTTTTTAATGGACTTGAAAAAACGCAACAAGTTTGGATGAGTCATCAAGATGAAGTTTTAGTCCCTGGCAAAAATTTTGAAATCGTTGGCTCTACAAAAGATTGCAAATTTGCAGCATTACAAAATCTGCCCAAAAAACGATTTTCTCTTCAGTTTCATTGCGAAGTAAAAGATACTCCTTGCGGAAATAAGATTTTTGATAACTTTGCAAATTTTTGCAAAATGAAAAAAAATTGGAATCAAGAAACTGTTTTAAAAATCATTCTTGAACAAATAAAAAATCAAGCAAAAGATAAAAATGTGTTGCTATTTTTAAGCGGCGGTGTTGATTCAACAATTACATTTGCACTTTTAAATAAAGC
>CAZOTD010000217.1:0-2243 GCA_964582685.1 uncultured Treponema sp.
AAATTATATATCTTGTAATTTCAATTATATTTGGAATTACATTGATTATCTTGTTTAATCATTTTGAATCTATAACTGATGCAGATAAAAGTCTGCTCAAAGGAATTGCATTACCAAAAGTTACGATTAGTTTATGGCTTAAACTTTTTCTTGGTGGATTTCTTGGTGCAATTGCCATGATTATTCCAGGAATTAGTGGTGCATTGCTTATGCTGATTCTGGGTGTTTATGGCATTGTTATTTCTGCAATTTCAGAAATAACTGGAGAGAATTTTATGCATTCATGCATGCTATTAATTCCGGCAGGACTTGGAATTCTTTTAGGACTTTTTGTTGGTGCCAAAATAATCAGTATTCTTTTAGCAAAAGTTCCAAACTACACATACGCAGTTATTTTAGGACTTATAATAGGTTCTGCAATAATTCTTTTTCCTGGATTTGAAAATTCGATTTTGCGCATAATCATTGATACTTTATGTTTAGCTTTTGGTTTTTGTCTTGCATTTTTCACTACGAAATTTTCAAAACAATCTGTAAAATCTGAAGAAAAATAAATTTGTGCTTTACGAATTTATAAAAAAGTTTAAATAAATTCCTTGACTTTTAACATCTATTGAATTATTTTTATCTCATAGATGATTTTGGGGGTGCTCCGGTTTCGACGATTTAGATGATGCTTTTATTGCAGGTGGGTTTCATTGCCTGTTCCCTAAACAGACGAAAACAATTAACTGGCGAATCTAATTCACAGTTTGCTCTCGCTGCGTAAGCAGTAGAGTCGGTTTCTTAATGGTGCCGCTTTGAACGATTAGGAAAACTGTCACTAAATCAAGGCTTGCTGTATAATGTGTCTGCTCATTATGTGGGACTTACAAACAGAATACGGAAACGACGCTTTTAGTGCTGCTACCGTTTCTCGACAACTACCTCGCACTAATAAACCTGTAGATGTAACTGCGTTGCTTTTTCGGACGGGGGTTCAATTCCCCCCATCTCCAAAAAAAAGGCTGTCCTTTCTTGAAGTTTTCTTCTAGGGCAGCCTTTACTTTTAACTATTTATTTTAATCATTTACCTTTTCTAACAAATGCATCTTTAAATCCAAATGCCTTAAATCGCTGCAAAACTGTTCCATATTCGTCCATTGTCAAAGGTCCAACCATAATAACATTTAGTTCACCACGCTTTTCGATTGCAATTGGATATTTGCTTGCATACTTGTTTGCTATTTCGTCGATGTTTTTCTGATCTTTGTATGCTGCAATTTGAATGTAATATCTTTCTTTTTCAAGTTTAGTAATTACAGTTATATTTTCAGAAATAATTTCAGGCGATTCAATCTTTGCATCTTCGAAAACTTTTGTATCGTCAACAAAATTATTTTGTATCACTGTTTCTTCATCTTGAATTTCTGGAGGATTTGCTTCTGACGGAATTAAAACTATTGCTTCAAAATCGTCATCTTCGATTTCTTCTTCTTCAATTTCTTCTACATCATCCAAAACAATTGAATTCGTGTCAATTAGATTTTTTTCTTGAACTTGTTCGTCTTGAAGTTCTGAATCTTGCTCTTCCTCGATTTCTTCTGTTAACTCTTCTACATATTCTGGCGGAAGTTCTTCTTCTTCAATCGATTCTGCCGGTGCAACATATTCTTCTTCAGAAACTTCCGTTTCTTCTTCGACAACTTCTTCTACATCTTCGATTTCTTCTGGGTTTTCTTCAATTGTTTCATCTTCGAAAACTTCTTCTTCGTCTTGAAGTTCTAAATCTTGCTCTTCCTCGATTTCTTCTGTTAACTCTTCTACATATTCTGGCGGAAGTTCTTCTTCTTCAATCGATTCTGCCGGTGCAACATATTCTTCTTCAGAAACTTCCGTTTCTTCTTCGACAACTTCTTCTACATCTTCGATTTCTTCTACTTCGTCTTGAAGTTCTAAATCTTGCTCTTCCTCGATTTCTTCTGTTGTCTCTTCTACATATTCTGGCGGAAGTTCTTCTTCTTCAATCGATTCTGCTGGTGCAACATATTCTTCTTCAGAAACTTCCGTTTCTTCTTCGACAACTTCTTCTACATCTTCAGCTTCTTCTACTTCGTCTTGAAGTTCTGAATCTTGCTCTTCCTCAATTTCTTCTGCCAACTCTTCTACATATTCTGGCGGAAGTTCTTCTTCTTCAATCGATTCTGCCGGTGCAACATATTCTTCTTCAGAAACTTCCGTTTCTTCTTCGACAACTTCTTCTA
>CAZOTD010000218.1:0-2233 GCA_964582685.1 uncultured Treponema sp.
TTGAACATAAACGCGATGTTGTAATTTTGCTAGATTCAATTACTCGTCTTGCTCGTGCGTATAACCAAACTGTTCAAACTTCAGGAAAAGTTTTATCTGGAGGTGTTGATTCAAATGCTTTGTTTAAGCCAAAGCGTTTCTTTGGTGCTGCGCGAAATGTGGAAGAAGGCGGAAGTTTAACAATTATTTCTACAGCTTTAATTGAAACTGGAAGTCGCATGGACGAAGTTATTTTTGAAGAATTCAAAGGAACTGGAAATAGCGAAATCGATCTTGATCGCCGTCTTGCTGAACGACGTTTATTCCCTGCAATTAATATTAAAAAGTCTGGAACTCGCAAGGAAGAACTTTTGCTTTCTGAAAGTGAACTTCAAAAGATGTGGATTTTGCGAAAAGTTCTCAATCCAATGGAAGATGTAGAAATTACAGAACTTATTCTTGATAGAATGAAAAAATCTAAGACAAATGAAGCATTCCTTGCATCTATGAATGCTGGAACTGCAGGAATGGAATAATTCTTTGTATTACAATTAATTCAAGTAATTGTATGTCAAGCGTTTTTTATTTTTTCAGTAAAAAAAAGATCTGATTTTGTACAAAAAATAGCTTTTTATATTAAAAATGAATTAAAAATATTGTTGTGTATAACTTGGAATATCAATTTTAATAAAAATTCATGTTTTTTTTTCGATATTTTAAAATACTATACAATCCGTTCTTTATTTTTTTATAAAACGGATTTTACTGAGAGGAAAAATATCGTTTGACTTTTTTAAGCAGTTTTATTTTTTTGCTTAATTTGCGATAAAACAACATCGTCTATATTAATATAGACTTCTTTATATTTTGGTTTTGCATTTTGCAAGAAAGTCCGTTCGATTAAATCTTTCATAACTTCTGGCATCGAGCCTGATGTGTCTGTTTCTATGAGTTTTACTGAATAACGTTTTAATGTGCAATCATTTTGCTTTGTTATCCATAATCCTTCTTGTTCATTAAGATTTATAAATATTTTAGTTTTTGGCAGTTCAGGACAAAAAAACTGATATCCTTTGAAAGAAAAAACTCCGGCTTTGTCAGTGCTTCCAGCATAAGTTGCTTTTAGCACTTTTGCGATTTCATTCATATCCGCTTTAACAAATCTTGTTTCACTTGATTTTGGCTTTTTTGGAAACCATTTTTTATAGATTTTTGGAAACTCATTTTTGAGAAAAATATTTGCTTCTGCTATAGTCTTTATTCCATATTAGTTTAAAAAGTGTTGGAAGTCTGTGCTGAATTGTTTGCCAAAATCTTTCAATTCTTCCCTTTGCTTCTGGGGAATGCGCTGGGAACATATCCACGCCAAAGTTTTCCATCATCAATCCGAACTGAGTAAGATGCTTTTCTCCGTCATTAGTTTTTTTGTTTACAAAGAAAACTCCGGCTTTGTCAGGATATATTTGTTCTGGAATTCCTTCAGATTCTGCCATGTTTCTAAATGCCTCTATGTATCCCAAAAGGCATTCATTTACGGTCATATAAAGTCCCGTCGGGAAACCTGTTGCATCATCAACAAATCCTTGAATACAATACAAATGTCCATCCATGAACCAATCGTAAGGAGTTCCATCTGCTTGCACAAGTTCTCCAGTATGTTCTTTCCGTTCTCGAAAAAGATGGATATTAATGTTGCTTTTAGCTTTTTTACGGACTGGAGAAACATAGCCTATACTTTTGAGAATTTTAGTAACCCAACTTGTGCTTGCTTTAATTTCAAAAAACTCTTCAAGGATTATTGTGAAATATTCGTATGTGACATTCACAAATGGATTTTCACCTTCGATTTTAGTATTCATAAAAATGTCGATTATTTTCTGTTTTGTGAGTTCTCTGTTTTTGTTTTCTCGTTTTTTTCCAGAGTTTCCATGAATAAAACATAAATTTCCTTTCTTTTTGAAGTCAGCCATTTTCTGATAAACAGTTCTTTCTGTAACAGCCAATGTCATTGCTGTTTCTAAAACGGACATTTCTTTTGACAAACATTTTAAGATATACTTCTTTTTTAATTCTTGATTTTCGTTCAGTATTATTTCACTCATAATTTATTCTCCATGATATTTAAAATTATGAATGAAACTTTTGATTTGTCAAGTTATTATTTCAATTTGCAATTTTTATTTCTTTTTTTGTTTCTCAAGATATTTTTTATAATGTGTAATATCACGGTTCTTGCAAATATGTTCATCAAGGG
>CAZOTD010000219.1:0-2186 GCA_964582685.1 uncultured Treponema sp.
GCAACACAGAATCAGAAGATGAAATTGAAGAATCTTATATTATTAATCACATTGGACAAGCAGAAGCGGCTCAAAGTATCAGCGATTTTATAAGATGTACCAATATCAAAACAGAAGAAATCAGAGATGGCGATGAAACTAACGTAAGTAATGTTGATTTGACTCTTGTTTTGGGAAGAGATTTTGATGGTCGCTGGGTTAAATCAAATAATAAATAGAGTTTTAGATAAAAACTTTGTCTAAAATGTGCCAAAGTTTTTATATTTTATAATAAGAGGAAAAAGATGAAAACAATTCAAGATAAAGCATTAGAAATTGCACAATTAATGGAAGATGGAAAAGGAAGTGATGTTGTCGTCCTTGATATTTCAGAATTGAACAGTTGGACAGATTATTTTGTAATCGTTACAATAAATTCAAGTGCACATTGGCAAGGACTTTATCGCCAAGTAAAAGATTATATAAAAGAAAATGACCTTGAAATTCATCTTACAAACAAAAAAAGTTCAGATGGTGATGACTGGAATCTTATCGATTTGGGGAATATCGTTGTTCACCTTATGTCAAAACCTGCCCGAGATTTTTACGACCTTGAAAAACTTTGGCATAATGGCAAAAAACTTGACTATAAAAAATAATAGACGTCCTCGCTGATGTGAATATCGCTATAGAATTCTATGGCGATTCCGTTAACTATATGAATTAAGCTTTTGCTTGACTTGAAGCGAACTTCTGATAAAAGTTTATTCCGTTAACTATATGAATTAAGCTTTTGCTTGACAGTTAAATTTTCGTATTATATAATTTTAAAAAATACAAAAAGCGAGTGTTGAAAATGCAAAAACTACTTGACAAAAATATAAAAACTGCTAATCTCAACTCAACTCAACTCAACTCAACTCAACTCAACTCAGATAATCTTTACTCAAAACGAATTACTCAAAAAAGTGTCTGCGTTTTTAAACTGGAACTTTCAGTTTAAAAAATGCGGGCTTTTTGTATTTTAAATTCATTATTCAACTTTAAGGAGAAGAAGGAAATGAAAAAACTAGTTAAACTTGCAAGTTTGCTATTGGCATTGACCGCACTTTGCCTTATTTCGTGCTCGCAACCATCGGCGCCCGGCGACAAAGCTTTTACAAGCACAGACCCAAAAGATTTACGCAACACGACGTGGCTTTGGGAAAAAAATGATTCGGAGAAACAAGAATGTACAAACACGCATTACACCAAACCGACTGACCCTAGCAGTCCAGGCGGAACGGTTACATATACATACGAGCGCGAACCTTACGAAAAACCCCAAAGAACAGAAAAAAGAAAAACATATTACTTGCACTTTACAGGCGATAAAGTATATTTTGGAACTTGTACTTATACTCGAACTTTCAAAGAAACAGGCATTCATGTATACGCAGTAAATACCGAAACAGGTAAAAAAAGTTACTCGGAAGATGAAAACGAAAAAATAACCGAACTGAGCGTAGGTCCAAAAACTTACACTCCGCTTTACAAAGGCGATTTTAACCCATCTGGTTCCAGTTTCTCTATAAAGTTTTCAAGCGAATATTCGACTTTAACTAAACAATGGCAAGATGTTGTTGAGTCAAATGCAAGTTATGAAGGAACGTTTGAAACAGGACTTTATCAACTTAGTTCAAAAACGCCTAACACGCTCACGTCAAAAATTCAAGGCTCAACGCTGGAACTCACTTACAACACTAGCACAAGTGTATGTGGAAAACCGCTTGATGCGGAGGGAACAACATGCACAACTCAGTTGACCGAAAGATATTTCAGCAAATGGAACAAAATCGACTTTAATTCTAAAATGATTGGTTCCGACACAATAAGCAATCCTGAATATCCTAGTTATCCAGGATATCCTGGCTATCCTAGCGACCCAGAATATCCTAGCTATTCAGAATATTATGGATATTATGAATAATTCTGGCGAGTTCAATTTCGGGTTTTAGAAAACCGTGCCAAAGTCGGCAATGACAAGCAAAAAGGCGATCTTGTTTTGCAAGGTCGCCTTTGTTTTAAAATTTTTGTTAGTATAACGTGCCTTGCCGCCTTTTTTGTAAAAATTGATTCGTGCGGAGGGTTTCATATCCCGACGCTTGCGTCGTAAAAATGGTATGAAATCCGACTGCGATACCTTATGAGAAAGAACGATACCTCGA
>CAZOTD010000220.1:0-2173 GCA_964582685.1 uncultured Treponema sp.
TCCCAGTACTACTCCGCTACTATTAATAATAATTATAAACCTGAATTTTAATATTTGTCAAAAATTATTTTTTCTATATAATAGTTTTATGAATAAAAATCTGGAACACATTGAAATTGACGATTGTGAAAATACGACTGAGCAAGAAAATTTTTCTAATGAATATCAAAACAATAACTTTGAACCTGCTGGACCAAAAACTGCTTTAGTTGCAATTATCGGCAGACCATCAAGTGGCAAATCAACATTTTTAAATATGGCAAGTGGGGAATATGTTTCAATCGTAAGTCCAATTCCACAAACAACAAGGAATGCAATAAAAGGAATTGTGAACACTTCGTTTGGACAACTTGTTTTTGTTGACACACCTGGCTATCACATTTCAGAAAAAAAACTTAATCTAAAACTTCAACAAATTACGCATGAACAACTTGACGCTTGTGAATGCATTTTATACATACTTGATTCTAGTCGTGATTTTGGCGAAGAAGAAAAACTTACAACTGAACTTATAAAACCATTTTCAGAAAAAACAGTTGTTGCAATAAATAAAATTGACATCGCAAAAAATAAAATTCCGAGTGCATTAAATTTTCTAAAAACGCAATTACCAGAAATTCCTCCAGAGCGAATAATTCAAATCTCTGCAAAAAACGACAAAGGAATAAATGAAACTCTAAAAGCACTTTACGATATTTCGCCAATTGCACCACATCTTTATCCCGAAGAATTTTACACAGACCAAGAAGTAGGTTTTAGAATTGCCGAAGTTATTCGTGGACAAGCAATTAATCGTCTTACAGATGAAATTCCGCATGCGCTTTATGTTGATATTGCAGATATGGAAATGAAAAAAAATGGCAAAGAACTTTGGGTTCGTGCTTTTATTTGTGTAGAGCGAGATTCGCAAAAAGGAATCGTAATTGGAAAAGGCGGTACAATGATAAAAGCGATTCGCATTGAATCAATCAAGGAATTGAGAAAAATTTTTGATTATCGAATTAATCTTGATTTGCAAGTGAAAGTTGTAAAAAACTGGCGTCAAAAAGATTTTATCTTGAATAAATTGATAAATTAACAAAAACTATTAATCAAGATTCTGTTTTAAAAGCCTTTTAAAACTTGCAAAGCAAATCTTTCAAGCAAAAAATTATCAAAAAGTTTTTTCCAAATCCAAATCTAAAAAATTTGTTCAATGCCCAATCATAGTATTTGCACGATATTCTGCATTCAACTGAGCAATTTCTTTTTTACCGTCTATATATTGTTGGTAATCTATTTCCATTCCACCACAAGCACAACACATTGAACAATCACTGCCACAACCGAGTGCTTCTGAAACAATCTTTTCGCGTTCTTCCTTTGTCGTGTCTTTAATCAAAATGCTTTTCATAACTTTTTGTTTTTATCCTCCGAGTATCATTATATACCTATATATGAAATAGGGAAATCTAAAAAACAAAAAAAATCAATATTAATCAAGGCAAAAAAGTATCAAAAATCTCTACTACAACTTGTGATTTTCTTCAAAACTATAATAAGAAGTTTTACTGATTATAATGTGGTCTAAAAGTGAAATTCCCAAAATACACGACGCTTCTAAAATTCGTTGTGTTGTATCAATATCTTCTTTACTTGGAGTGCAATTTCCTGATGGATGATTATGACAAATTATTATCGCTGACGCTTGCCGCTTAATCGCATCAGTAAAAATTTCTCTAGGATTTACAACAGCACGATTTCCACTACCAACAGAGATTACATTTATGTTCATAATTTCGTGAGCTCCACTTAAGCAAACTGTAATAAAATGTTCTTGAGGCTTTATTGCATAAGTTTGCAAATAAGGAATTATATCTTTTGGACAATGAACTTTTGCTTCAAGATGAGAATTTCTGCGTCGCCCAAATTCAATCGCGGCAGCAACTGCAAGTGCTTTTGATTCTCCAATTCCTTTTATCTTCATAAGTTCGCTAACTAAATGTTGTTGTTCACAACAATCAACAATATTTGTAATCTTATTTGAAAGTTCTTCAACTGGAAATTCTTTTGACCCAGAACCGATAATAAGCATAATCAATTCTTCATCTGTCGGATAAAGTAGCCCACGAGAAAGAACTCTCTCACGCAAATCCGGTTTATTTTCTTGTAACATATCTTATGAATACTTTTG
>CAZOTD010000221.1:0-2171 GCA_964582685.1 uncultured Treponema sp.
GATAAAAATATGTCAATCAAAGAAAATTTAAAAGTTGTAAAAGAAAGAATTAATCAAGCATGCATTAATTCAAATAGAAATCCAAACGAAGTTAAACTTATTGCTGTAAGCAAATTTCATCCTGAGTCTGCAATTCTTCAAGCGATTCATGAAGGTCAAATCTTATTTGGAGAAAATCGTGTGCAAGAAGCAAAAGAGAAATTCACTTCAATATATAAAACTAATCCAGAAGTAGAATTGCACATTATAGGTTCGCTCCAGCGCAATAAAGTGAAAGATGCTTGTAAAATTTCATGCTGTATTGAATCGGTTGATAGACTTGATGTTCTTGAAGAAATTGAAAAACAATGCGCAAAACTTGATAAAAAAATCGATGTGCTTTTTGAACTTCATACAGGCGAAGAATCAAAATCAGGATTTCCAGATTATGATTCAATTTATAAAGTGCTTGAACTTACATCTCTTGGAAAATTTCCACATGTAAATCCAAAAGGATTTATGACAATGGCACCTTTTACAGATAATAAAATTCTTGTTAGAAAATCTTTTTCAACGTTACGTGAATATTCACAAAAACTTAAACTGGAATTTTCACAATTTGATTTAACTGAACTTTCAATGGGAATGTCTGGTGATTTCGAAATAGCAATCGAAGAAGGTTCAACGATTGTAAGAATTGGAACAAGCATTTTCGGAGAACGACAATATTAAGGAAATTAAAAATATGAAAGATTTTAGGAAAAAAATTGTATTTTTTTTTATTACTCTAATTTTTGGCGCAACAAGTATTTTTGCCGATAATGAAAATACTTTGCCACAACCTTATTCAAAAGATGAAATTCCTCAATGGGTAAAAGATGTTCGGAACACAGAAATTATAACTTTAGGAGCATTTCCATTTGTAACGCTTGGCGTTACGCTTTCTTATTCACTTATAAATCTTGCTAAACATAATTTTGATTCTGCATATTTTGTAAATCCTTTTACTTCAAAATCATCGTATACTAAAGATGAACAAATTGGAATTCTTGTAACATCTTCTTTTATTTGTCTTGGAATTGGAGTTACAAATCTTACAATCAATTTGATAAAAAGAAATGCAGAAAAAAAACGAAATTATCAAGTTTTAGACAAAAATATTCAAATTATAGAAATTGACAATGAATTGAATATTACTCCAATTCCAAAAAAATATTCGAGAGAAAAAAAATTCATTTACGGAACAATTCAAGATGCCGTTTTTTGATGTAACTGTTCCTGAATCTTTTTCAGATTCTATTCGACTTGACAAATTTGTTTCCTCATTAAACGACGGAATGAATCGTTCTAAATTGAAAAATTCTGTAACTGAAATTCTTGTAAACGGAAGAATTGCAAAACTTTCGACAAAAGTAAAGGCAAAAGATTTTATTGAAATTCAATGGGACGAAAATATTCCATCAAATATTGCTCCAGAAAATATTCCCTTAAATATAATTTATGAAGACGAAAATATTACAGTTGTTAATAAAGAACAAGGAATGGTAACTCATCCTGCAGCTGGAAATTGGACAGGAACTCTTGTCAATGCACTTTTGTTTCATTGGAAACGAGAAAGCATTCCCGAACTTAAAAGTGATGATGTAAATAAAATAATTGAAAATAGACGGCCAGGAATTGTTCATAGACTTGACAAAGATACTTCTGGAATCATTATTACTGCAAAAAATTCTTTTGCACTTGACTGGCTTTCAAATCAATTTGTTTCAAAAAAAATTCACAAAGAATACATTTTAATTACAAAAGGGAAACTTCCAACTTCTGCAGGTGACATAAAAACTCAAATTATTCGTGATTCAAAAGATAGAAAAAAGTTCAAAGTTGAAACAAATCCAGAACTTGGAAAATTTGCAAGAACACTTTATAAAGTTATTGCAAATTATGGAAATTATTCTCTTGTGCGAGTTCGATTAAAAACTGGGCGAACACATCAAATTCGTGTTCACATGAAATATTTAGGTTGCCCAATTTTAGGTGATCCTATTTATGGAAAATCTGATACACTTTTTCCTAATGCAACACTTATGTTACATTCAAGACAAATGGATATAAAACTTCCTGGAAAAGAAACTTTTACAAGATTTAAAGCAAAAGTTCCAGAACGTTTTAAAGATGTAATAAAAGAATTAAAC
>CAZOTD010000222.1:0-2163 GCA_964582685.1 uncultured Treponema sp.
ATATTATATTATGAAAATAATAATATCACATTTTTTCTAAAAAGAAATAGTTGCAAGTTTTTTTTTCTAAATTGAACTTAAAATCAATTCCATATTTCCTTTAAAAGTCGCTTTTCCAAATCCGCTTGGCAAAATGAAATGGTCGGCTTTTTTGATTTCCTTGCCGTTGATTTTTCCTTCGCCGGAAATTACGGAGCAAAGCAAGAACGGCATTGTCTGCTCGAACGAAACTTCTCCGTTAATTTTTGCGTGCCAAACCGTGAAAAAATTGCACGAAACAAGCTGCGTAAAACTTTGTGCAAGTTTTTTATTCTGGTTAAGCGGAACTTTTTTCTGCACAAAAGGCGCTTTTATAACGTCAATGCTTTGCCTTAAGTGAAGCGGACGTTTTTTTCCGTCTTGCAAGCGGTCGTAATCGTAAACGCGGTAAGTTATGTCGCTTGACTGCTGCGTTTCTAAAATCACAGTTCCGCCTTTGATTGCGTGAACAGTTCCCGGCTCGATAAAGAAAAAATCGCCTTTGCGAACAGGAATTTCGCGGATAAAATCTTTCCATTGCTGATTTTCTATCATTGATTTTACTTCATCGATTTTTTTTGCATTGTGCCCGATTGTTATTTTAGTTCCAGGTTCGCAATCCATAATGAACCAACATTCCGTTTTTCCAAGCGAACCGTTTTCGTTTTTTGTTGCATATTCGTCATCAGGATGAACTTGAATGCTTAAATCTTTTTTCGCGTCGATTATTTTCGTTAAAAGCGGAAATCGGTCGCCTTTTACGTTTCCAAAAAGTTCACGGTGCGTTTTCCATAAATCGCTTAGGTGAAGACCTTTGTATTCATCGTTCAGGATTAAGTCATCGCCGTTCGGATGTGCGCTAATTCCCCACTGTTCCGAACCCCAAATAAGATTTTTTACTTCAGGCTTTAGAAATATTGGATTCATAATTCGTTTTCCCTCGCAATTTTAACGGTGACTGAGCTGCCGAAATTACCAATTAACGCTCATTCGTCGATGGTTTCGACGTTGTTCAACTTAAGGTTTCTACTCGTCCAGCCCGCGTTTTGAAAGCCTCAACCACCGAGTTTTATTTCTTCGCTTTTTCTGCGACAAATTTTACGTCTTGAACTTTGCCTTTTTTAGAAACCAAGATTCCGTCTTCCGAAGCGACAACAACAATATCGTCCAAACCAATTATTCCAACTGGAACTTTTGCATTGTCCACATTCACATAACAGTTTTTGCTTTCGAGATTTATTACGTTTTTGCTTAAAACGTTTCCGTCCGCATCTTTGTCCTTGATTTGCCACAACGCTGACCAAGAGCCAACGTCGCTCCAGCCTGCGTCAAGTTTTACAACGCGGCCATGCTTTGTTTTTTCCATAACAGCATAGTCGATTGAGTTTCCTTTTATCTGCTCAAAGAATTCTTTGTTCAGCCTCACAAAATCAGAATCGATTTTTGCAGTTTCAACGGATTTTACAGAAAGCTCGAACATTTCCGCTTCAAAAGATTTTAATTCCTCAAGAAATTTGCTTGCCTTGAAAACAAACATTCCGCTGTTCCAGCTGTAATTTCCATCGGCAAGATATTCTTTCGCCTTTTCCAAGTTAGGCTTTTCAACAAAACGTTCAAGCGCGAACGAGCCGTTCTCTTCGCTTCCGGTTTTTATGTAGCCGTAGCCTGTGTTCGGTTCTGTCGGAACAATTCCAAAAGTTACAAGAAAGCCTTTTTCCGCTTCGCTGACTGCTTTTTTTAGCGCAACTTGAAAAGCGTTTTTATCTTTTATAACGTGGTCGCTTGGAAGAATGATTACAACCGCATTCTTGTCTTTTTGCGAAACTGAATAGCAAGCCGCCGCAATTGCAGGAGCTGTGTTGCGCGCAATCGGTTCAAGGATGATTTTAGGATTTTTAATTCCGATTTGATTCATCTGCTCTGCGACAATAAAACGATGCGCCTCGTTGCAGACAACAACCGGCTCGGAATGTTCAAGGCCCGAAAGCCTGAGCAAAGTTTCCTGAATCATCGTGTTTTCGCTTACAAGTGGCAAAAATTGCTTAGGATGATTTCCGTTAGAAAGCGGCCAAAGACGAGCTCCCGCGCCGCCACTTAAAATGATTGGCGTAAAATTCATTGTGTTTTATATCTTCCCATAAAATG
>CAZOTD010000223.1:0-2084 GCA_964582685.1 uncultured Treponema sp.
GGGTTGTGTAATCTATTTTTTTACTTTTTATAGTGAATACAGGTTTTCCACAAGTTTCACAGACTTTTAACCCAGACTCTATTGCTGATTTTTGATTATTTTTCTGGCAGAAATGAGGTTCACCTGTAACATCATACGGAAGCCATTTTTCGTTTGCAGTACGAGTGTAATTTATTTCTGCTCCACAGTAACGGCAGTAACTCATTTTTTACCTCCTTTCGAAGTCGTTGATTTTTACCTTTTTTTATTTACAAACAAATTTAATTTGTTTGTTCTCGTTAAGAGTAAATTTGCAGTCAAAATTTTTACCTGCTTTATTTGAACAATGCTTGATTTCAGTTTGTTTCCCTTTGCACAATGCAATTACATCTTTTTCTGTAAGTTTTGCTCCTGCAATAGTTTCAAACAAAGAAAATTTGCAGCCTTCCTTGTAGCCTGAACAGTACCAGTTTGATTTTCCTTTGCGAACTTCTTTGCCACACAAAGGACATGAAATACCGCTTGATATACGAGGTACTTCGATTGCCACTGTCTGCTTTACGGCTTCACGAACATAGTTTTTTATATCATCCATGTAAACATCGGGATTAAGGTTCAATTGTTCTTCCCACTGCGTTGTTGTGTAAACATCGGCAAGTTCTTTAATTGATGAGCTTTTCACTGCTCTAAGAAGGAGAGCACCTAATTCAGTGCAAATCAAGTTTTTCTTATCTATGGCAATGTAGCCTCGTTTAAGTAGAAGAGGAATGAATGTGTGCCGTGTTGCCGCTGTTCCCAAACCTATGAGTCTTGTTTCTGTTTCATTTTCTTCAGGCAAAAAATCTCTAGGATTTTCCATAAAAGAAAGAATGCTTGCCTCATTAAAATATTCAGGTGGTCTTGTCCATTTTTCTTTTGTTTCTATATCAGAAAGAACAAGAGTATTCCACTTAATGTTATCAAGGTTTTGCTCATCATCTTCATTTTCTACCTGAACCGACACGTGTCGGTCGAAATTTATGTATTTGAAAACATTGTGCAATTCACTTGATTTCCAGCCAGGAGACAGGACGTTTTTTCCTGTGATTTTGAATTTGTTTTTTTCCACTTCAAGAATATATGTGAGTTTTTCATATTGCTCTTCTGGTAAAAATGCTAAAAAGAATCTTTCAAGAATCAAATCATATATATATGTCTGTTCTTCTGTTGCCGATTTGGGAAGAACTTTTAGTGGGATTAAGGCATGGTGTGCTTCAAGTTTTGAATCATTAAAACATTTTTTATTTGAAACAGAAATATTCATTTGTGCTCTTGCTTTTTCAAAATTACCGTAAGTTTTACAAAGGTCGTCAGCAAGATTTTTGCAGAGCGTAGTGTTTGCACTTCCCATTACTCTTGATGGAGTTCTTGGATACGAAACGCATTTTAAATCTTCATATAAGGATTGAATGATTTTAAGCGTTTTATCAGCAGAATATCCGAAAAATTTAAAAGCGTCTTTTTGGATTGCATTTAAATTATAAAGTTGTGGCGGATTTTTACTTTTCCTTTCTGATTGTGACTCAATAAGCTTGGCAGGTTTTTCAATGCAGTCTTTTAATTTTTGTTCGTTGCTTTTGTCGTCAAATCTGTTTTTGTCATCAAAATACAGACCTTTGCAAAAAATATTTGAACCGACACGTGTCGGTCGAAAGATTCCGTAATGCTGATAATATTTTTTGCTGGTAAAGTTTTCTCTCTCATCACAACGTTTTTTTATTGCAGAAAGAATTGCTGTCTGGACTCTTCCAACACTGAGTTTTGTTTTTGCAGCATCGGAGATATATCTGCAAAAATTCATTCCTACAAGCCAGTCTGCGTGCTGGCGAGCAAAGCCTTGCTTTGCAAGAAGATTATATTCTTCCAAAGGTTTTGCATTTTTAAATCCTTCTAGAATCACTTCTTTTGTAAGTGCCTGAGAAACCCAGAATCTTTTGATTTTTGAAATATCAGTTATCCCGGCTTGAATCAGGCATTCTCGAGCGATGATTTCACCTTCACGGTCTGCATCGGTTGCAATTATTATTGTGGTGCTTTTATATTGTTTGAGAAGCGATATTACAAAC
>CAZOTD010000224.1:0-2046 GCA_964582685.1 uncultured Treponema sp.
TTCGCAATTCGCAATTCGCAATTCGCAATTCGCAATTCGCAATTCGCAATTCGCAGTTCGCAGTTCTAAGGGCGTACTTTCTTTAAATAAAAATCAGACATATAGAATATATTCTCAAACTTTCAAACCGCGTGTGCCTTTGTGCTTGGGCGGTTTTTTATTTTTAAATTTCGACACTGGGGAAAAAGTGGCACGAAATTCCAAAAAGTTATTGCAAAGAAATTAACGATGTATGTCGTTAAAATAAAAACTTGGAGGAATCTGTATGGCAGATTTAAAGTCAGGATTAATTCTTGAAGATGGAGAATCTCTTGTAATGGAGATTGAGGCGGAACTTTGGGCAACAAGTTCAAATCCGATTGCGATGGCATTGGGGCAGATAAGAAAATTCTTTGCCAAAATTTTTGGTCACAGAATCAATGGTTATCTGGTAATTACAAACAGACGCGTTGTTGAAGTAACAAAAGAAATTGTATGCTACTGCTTTAACAATGGAACTACTGTGAAATATTTGCTTCCAAGCAGTATAAAGGAAATCGGATATGTAAGAAAAGCGACATTTGGTTGCTGTTGTCCAGCGTTCTATCTTTATTACGAAGGATTTACTCAAAGAACTTCAGTAATGCTTTCAGGCGCAGATGATAAAACAGCACAGAAAACTGTTGATGCTTTCTACAAAGCAATTTCAGCGGCACAATTAGGAAATGCATAAGTTTTTCAGATTTTTATATTTGAATATTTATTCTTTTCTTTTGCTTTTTTGCGGAGTCATAATTGTGTTGATTCCTTTGTTCAAAGTGTCAAAATGGTTATTGATTCCGCAGATAATTCTCAGTTTGTTTTTCATAAAACAGGCTGGGAAATTATTTTCAACTTGGAAAGACAAAAAGTTAAAATACAAAATACTAATCGAAAGAAACAAAAATGAATTTAGACCAGACACATTTAAAGTCTTTATGCAAGCGCCTTGTGGAAGATTGCTTACAAAAGTTGTTCTAAATGATTTAGGAATTCGAAATAAATACAAAGAACTTCTCGTCTATAAAGAACCTTTTATTGTTTCAATAAAAAAAAGTTGCTTGCCTTCATCTCAAAAAACAAAAATTTATATAAATGAGGATTTTAGATGAATATTTTTATAATTGTATTAGTCATTTTATTGACATTGCTTTTGAATATTCTTTTTTTTAAGAAAATAGGAAATAAGACATATAAAATCTGCATATCCATAGTGAGTATCGTACTCGCGTCAGTTTTTGTGATTTTATTCATTGCTGCAGGAACTGTAAAAAATAATTTAAATTCCTTTATTGACTTAGGAATAAATCAAATTGAAAAAAATATTGATGAAATATATCCGGGTGCTTTGGAAAAACAGATGAATACAGAAAATATAAAGCAACTTCTGGAAGAATCTTTGGAAAAAACTGAAGTGAACGGAATCGAGGCTCTTGCAGAGAATATAATAAAATCAAAAATGAAAAAATATAGTTCAACTGCTTTGAATACAATAAATTCCTTAGAGATAGAAAGTGGAAAATTGTCTGCAAAAGATGTTCTGCTTTCAGTAAAAGATTTGTCGATAAATGCTGTAACTTCATTCTTGAAGATTGTAAGAATTGTATTGGCTGTTTTATATATTATATTGTGTTTCATTTTATTTTTTCTTTCATTGCATTTGGCAAAAAATCAAAACGGAAAAAGTAAAGGAATTGTATTTGGAGAAGAAGCCGATAAAACTTTTGTAGGAATGAAAACTGAATAACGCAAAAGATATCTGATAGTTTTTGTGGCAATTTTCTTAAGATTTTAATGAAAACTGAATAACGCAAAAGATATCTGATAGTTAAAAAGCAACACAAGCAAATTGTCAAATTTGTGTGGTGGCGGTTTCGTGTGTTACTAAAAGAACTCCAACATTTTTGCGCATTTTCGCACATCAAAATTGCAACTGTCGAGTTGTCAATTTAAATTACTGGCAATTTAAATTACTTGTGAGAACAACGGAATTTTGTTAAACTTGGAAATTATGGTAATTTCTTCGAT
>CAZOTD010000225.1:0-2035 GCA_964582685.1 uncultured Treponema sp.
CATAAGGATAAAAAAAATTGTATAATTTAAAATATGAATATTTGTCTTTTTACAAGTGAAGAAATTGAAAAAACGCTTGATTGGAACGATGAACGTGCAATTCATTTAAATAAAATTCTTCATAAAAAAACTGGCGATACTTTTTGTGCAGGAATAATTAATGGACAAGCCGGAATTGCAACAATTACAAACACAATTCCAATTACAAATCCAAAAACAAACAAAACTGAACTTTCGTATAAGTTTACTTTTGAAGCAAAATCTGATGGAAAAAAATTATTTCCATTAAAGATGATAATTGGTTTTCCACGACCAATTCAATTAAAAAGATTATTAAGAGATATTGCCGCTCTTGGCGTTTGTCAAGTTCATTTAACAGGAACCGAACTTAGCGAAAAATCTTATATGCAATCAAATTTAGTTGAACAAGGAACCGCTTACCAAATGTTGTTAGACGGAACAATACAAGCAGCGTCAACTCATGTGCCGGAATTGTTTATTCACTCCTCGCTAAAAGAATGTCTTGCCGCTCTTGATTATTCTGATTTTGAAAAAAACGAAAAGACAAAAAAATTTGCACTAGACAATATTCAAGCAAATCAAAGTTTGCAAGAATGTGTTAATTGTGCAAAAGAAAAAACTTATTTTGTTGCTGCAATCGGAAGTGAACGAGGCTGGACAAACAACGAACGGAATTTGCTTTTGCAAAATAATTTTACTTTGTGTTCAATGGGAAATCGCGTAATGCGCACAGAAACTGCGGCAACTGCAAGTGCAAGCATTATTCTTTCTAATCTTGGATTTTTAGATTAACCTTATTATAAATTTATTTTGTTGTTGAAATATGATTGAAATATGGAGGAAATTCTTTATGCAACATGAATGTAAAATTACAGTTCTTGAAACAAAGTGCTTTACTGATTTTCAAGAAAAATATCTAGCCAACCCAAAATCAGGTCCTTGCCCTTGCTTTAAGGCAGGAGACACTTTTTTGCTCAAGCGAACACCAAAGCAAGACGACTTTTATCATCTTATGAATGGAAGATTCTGTGGCGAAGCTTGGGACGCTGTAAGCAGATATGTCTACACCGCACTTCAAGGTGGCTCCATAATGCACGGTTGGACAAATGACGAACGTGTGATGATTGCCTGCTGTAACGACGGAACGCGCCCCGTGATTTTTAAGATTGAGCGCATTGACATTCCAGAAAACGACGAAGAGAAAGCCTGGCTTGAAAAACAAGACTTTCACAACGGAGCAGACAAAGCTTATACAGGATAATTTGGGAATAGTTTGACCCGACAACACGATAAAAAGTTTGACTAAAAATTTTAAAGGAGCATTTACGTTTCCCTAAAAAAACGGTTGTACGTGCTGTTTTGTGCCTAGTCAAAAATACGAAACCCTTGTATGCTGTTTTTGAACAAGCGACAGTTTGAAAAAACATAATTTATTCAAAAAGCAGGAGACTTTACGATGGAAAAATGGAAGTGCCCAAAATGTGGTGGCGAAGAATTTGAGCAGAACCAATTTCAAGCGACGGGAGGAAATTTAGCAAAACTCTTTGACGTGCAAAACAAGAAATTCATCACAATAAGTTGCAAAAAATGCGGTTATACAGAACTTTATAAATCAAAAACAAGTATGGCTATGAACATATTAGACTTTCTTTCAAACTAATTGATTGGTGGCGCACAATATAACAATATATTTGATGTAATTTAAGCGGAACAGAATAAATTATTAAATTTTAATCCTCTCAAACGGCTCTAACAATATGCTTTAGGAAAGACAGTAAAGAATTTAAATCTTGAAATGAGAAAAATTATTAGAAGTTTTATTTTTCAGTTGTACAATAACAATGCATTTTACACCTGATATAGAAACAGCAAAACTTTGTGTCCAAGTTTTAAAAATTGCCATAAATCAACTAAGTGAAGAGATGTAGAAGAGATATAATAGTTTTAAATTTAAAAACAAAAAATCTCTAGCAGAGGCACATCATTAGGCTTGGCTGGAGATTTGTCTTTTTGT
>CAZOTD010000226.1:0-2026 GCA_964582685.1 uncultured Treponema sp.
GTAATATGGTATATTCATATTGTTGATGATTCGTTCCACATTTTCACAATATTTTAAAAATTGGAATCCGTTAAACAGTGTTCCTCCGAAGCTGTTTAACGTTTTTTTTTGCCTAAATATTTTCCAAAAAATTATTCAAAAATAAAAGCCCTTTGTCAGTAAGTTTGTAATATTTTTGTTGCTTGTTATTTTCATTTTTTAAAACTATTTCTGCTTTGCCTTGATTTATCCATTGTCGAAAGATTCCAGATTTAGAACCAAGTTTTTCTTCAAGATTTTTTGAAAAACGAGTTTCATATTCTGATTCATTGACGCCTTGTGCTAATCGAAAATTCATCATTAAAAATTCAAATTCTTCTGTACGCGCATCTAATTGCTCTTGCTCACAAGGAATTTCTGAAAATAAATTTAATGCACAATTATAATCTTCAAGTGAAAATTCTTTTTCAAAATTATTTTTTTCATTTGGAAAATTATTCCAAAATGAAATATATTTTTTTATATCAAACGTATTTGTAAATCTTAAACTTTGATGTTCAGGATAAAATATTGAACCAGTAGCACCACTTCCAAATCCGAGATAATTATTTAGATGCCAATAAGTCAAATTATGAAAACTGCAAAAATTATTGCTAATTGCAAAATTTGAAATTTCATATTGCAAATAACCATTTTTTAAAAGTTCGTTTTTTCCTGCAATCCAAATTTCATCAGAATAATTTTGATTAAATCTAATTTTTCCAGATTTAATTTTTTCATATAACGAAGTTCCTTCTTCTATACAAATAGAATAAAGAGAAATATGCTCAGGCGAATACGAAATAATTTCTTTAATATTTTCAAGTAAATCTTTTTTTGATTCTCCAGGAAAACCAGCAATCAAATCAACAGAAAATCGTTTTGTAAAATTATTTTTTATACAACTCAAAGCTTTTATCGAAGTTTGTCTTGTTGCACGTCTTGACATTGATTTTAGCACATTTGGTTTTAAAGATTGAATTCCAAGCGAAATTCGATTTATAAATGAATTCTCAAGAAAAGAAATTAATTCAAAACAAACATCATCTGGATTAAGTTCAATAGTCGCTTCAAAATTTTTTGCAGAAAAAGAAAAATTTTCTTGAATAGAATCGAAAATTTTTTTTAATTGATTTACAGAAAGTAAACTTGGAGTTCCGCCACCGATATAAACAGAAGTAATTTTTTTTAATCGATTTTGACCTATAGTTTTAGAAAAAAAAATCAATTGATTTACAAGAGCATTCACATAATCATCAAGAATCCCAAAACGGTCTGGCTTACTAAAAAAATCACAGTAAGAACATTTAGATTTGCAAAACGGAATATGAATGTAAATTGCAAAAGAACTATTCATACTTTAATAAAATTAAAAAATTTTGAATTTTGAAAACGGGAAATAAACAACTAAAGCTTTTGAAATAACATCTTTTCTTTTTACAATTCCCCAAAGTCTGCTATCGAGACTAGAAAACCTATTATCAGCGAGCACAAAATATTCATTTGCACCAAGTGTTACAGGAGAAAATTCTGACTTAAAACCTAAAGAATCGTCCCAATTTTTTGGCAATGATGATATTTCGATATTGTAAAGTTTTTCTGTCAATTCAAATTCAGTGAGAAAATATTTTTCACCTTGAGGCTTAATATAAACAATAAAATCTTTCATATAAATTGTATCGCCAGGCAATCCGATTACACGCCTTAAAGTTTTTCGAGAACTTAATTGTTCCGAAGAAGAATAAAGACTTTTTTGTTGTAATGTAAAAAATTTAATTGTTGCATTAAGAATTTTTTTTGGAATACTTGCAATTTCTATATCTTTATCAAGAAGTACAACATCGCCTCTATTAATTGATGTTATAATCGGAGAACAAAATAAAGTTGAATTATGGGGAATATCAGGTGTCATCGAATTCGTTTTTTGCCTTACTGGAAAAACAAGAAACGAAAGAATTAAAGCAATTGCAACAAAAATAAAAATACAAACAAAAATTCTATTTAGAAT
>CAZOTD010000227.1:0-1996 GCA_964582685.1 uncultured Treponema sp.
ATATGATACAGAATAATAAAACAGACTTCAAGACCAAAAAAAATATTTATAAAAAAGATTCTTGGTTATATTTTTTTTATCGAATTGTAATTAGACTTTCTGTTTTTCTTTTTTCTGTGCTTGCAAGTATTTTGGTTTTTTATTTTGTAGGAAATTATCAGGAATTTCTTGATTCAAATCAAAAGTTGATTCTTAACTTGACTGCAATTCTTTCTGTTTGTACAACTGTATTCTTACTTCTTGGAATAATTCTAAACACAATTACTTTTTTTATGTTAAACCGAATGCTTCACAGATATGTAATTTACACGATTATTTATCTTGTTATGATGATTTTTTCAGTTGCAATTTTTATTATTTCAAGAAGCATTTTATTGCTGGCTAACGGTCTGTGACTTTGATTTTTGTATTTTTTTTTGCAATTTATTTGTAATTTGAAAATTATTTTCGGAAAGACTTTTTTCTTGATTTTTAGTTTTAGAAAATTCTGACTTTTTGGGAAATCGAATAGAAACTCCAATTTCGCGAAGTACAGTTCTTATTGCGTATTCAAGTTCAGTTCGTTGTGGATTCATTGGAAGAACAAAATTTCGACATTCTGTCCAAGTTTTTATATAAAGTTCTCCAACTGAACTTTGAGTTTTAATTTCTTTTTGCCAATCTGTAAGTGTTAAAATAAAATCTTTTATAAGAAATACAAGTTTTTTTCCAAGACGAGTATCTTTATCATTTTGAACAAGTGCATCAAGTTCTTTTAGATGTTCAAAATATTTTTTTTCAAATTCTTTATTTTCAAACATCATTGCAGTTGCAGCCGGTTGAAGCACCATATAAAGATCATTTTTTACACATTCAGAAACGATTTCAAATGAATGAGCACTATTTATAATTTTGAGCATTTCTTCTGTAAGTCGCGACGGCGAAATTGGAGAAAGAAGATGTGCACTACTTCTGATTTTTCTTTTTAGTGCCCAAGACATTTGACAGCCTGTTGTGGATGAATATTTGATTGCACGAAGCATTCGAACAGGGTCTTCTATAAAAATAGTTTCAATAGAAATTACAGGATTAAGAACACCTTTTTTTAAATCACGAACGCCACCAACATAATCAATAACTTGTTCTAAAATAGGATCGTAATACAAAGCATTTATCGTAAAATCTCGACGCATTACATCTTCGTCAATTGTTCCAAAATCATTTCCGACAGAACCGTCAGCATTTGAACGAAAAGTACTTACTTCAAACACTTTAAGACCAAAAATAACATGTACAAGTCTAAATCTTCTTCCGATTATTCTTGAATTTCTAAAGATTCTTTTTATTTTTGAAGGTGTTGCATCTGTCACAATATCAAAGTCTTTTGGAGTTCTTCCAACTAATAAATCTCGAACTGCGCCACCAACAATATATGCACTATAACCGTTGTCCTTTAATTTTTGAACTATTCGCAAAGCATCTGAATCAATTTTGTAGAGCGGAATATTATGTTCTTCTTTAGTGTAAACGAGCGCTTTTTTTATAGGGTGCCCTTTTTTATCTTTGCCATATCGAATTAACACAATAAAACTATCATAAAGAAGAATATAACTTTAATCAAGAATATATTTTTGTTGAATAACTTGTTGCAATTAAAAAATCGCCATTTTTAGCAGTTATTGATATTGGTTTATTTTCTTTAAAATTTTTGGCGGAAATGACATTTGACAAACTCGGAACGCCTATCAAACGGAATTTGTCGCTTTCCCATTCAAAACCAGAAGTTATAAGAAAACCTTTTTTGTTAGATTGCGTGGTTCTTAAGACTGAAATTGGAGAAGAACAATTTGAAGGCATTATTTTTATTGTTTTATCACAGGCGAGAAAGACAATTAATTGTTCTTCTGTAAGCCAAAAGTTAGGTCTTAAATTGCTTGAAAAAATATCAAATATTGAAATTAAGTGATCAATTCTTCCTCCAGAACCTCCAACGAGTGTAACAATCGTAGATTTATTT
>CAZOTD010000228.1:0-1979 GCA_964582685.1 uncultured Treponema sp.
ATTCAAAATATGGCAGGATTTGTTACAAGTCTTACAGAAATAGCAAAACAATAATTTCTTGATTCGTGCGGAGGGTTTCATACCCCGACGCTTGCGTCGTAAAAAGGGTATGAAATCCGACTGCGATACCTTATGAGAAAGAACGATACCTCGAACGCTTGCGTCGAGGTTCGTTCATTGCTTAGAAAATAAAGGTGTTGACTTTTATAAATATCAACTTTTTCTTTGCAAAGTTATTTTATTGCTCGCCATTTTCTAAGAATCGAGAAAGTTCTTCAAAAAACGATGTTTCTAAATCATTTGTAATCATAACTTTGGCTTTGTTAATTGCACCTTGTTTGTTTATATGTCCAGCTCTTCCATAAGTGGAATAATTGAACACTTGTTCCGATTTTGCCGAAACAAGTTCCACTGTATATTCATAGTTGCAAAAAAAATGTTTTTCGTCTGGCGAGTCTGGATTTTGAATTTTGATTTTGGCAATTAATGTGTAGGGACAAAGTTCTTGATCTGTGCAAAGAATTCCAAGTTTTGCAAAATCCTTTTTGATTGCAGTTTCAAAAGTTTTTTTTTCGTCGCCTTCAACTTTTATTTGAATAGGAATTTTCGCTTTTATTTTTTCTACTTCTGCTATTAATTCAGTTTGATTTTTGTAAGAAACAGAAGTATCAACTTCAAATGGTGCTGCAATTAAAAAAATCAAATCAACATAATAATCAATTTCGTTAGAAAGTTTTAAAGTTTTATTTGCATATACAAGACTTTGGAATTTTTGTGGATTTGATTTTGCATATTCCAAATATTCTGTAATTTGGGAATTATTCTTTTTTACAAGTTTCGCATAATAGTCGGCAGCGTCTTGTCGCTCTAAAACTGCAAGTGCAAAAACTTGATTGTTGTTATCATAATATTTTTCAACAATTTTAAGTCCAGAAAGTTCTTTGATTGCAGAAACTGTTTTGATGTCTTGCGAATATTCAGAAAACTCTGTTTTTGAATTTGCGTAAGTTTTTACTTTTTCTGTCGCTTCTATTTTTTGATTGAGAACTTTGATTAATTGGCTTTTTGCATCTTCTATGGCAGAATTATCGTCACTACCAACTCCAACTCCAGTAAGATAAAATTTTTCGTTGTAATTTGAATATGGTTTTGTAATCCAGATTGGTTGATTTTGTTTTTTTTGTTTTGAAGCAGAAATTGTTTTTGACGGATTTGTCATTGCAAAAAGTTCGATGCAAACAAAACTTATTATAATTTTCAAAATCGTCTTTTTCATAATTCTTTTCATAGTTTACAAATCTTTCAAATAAAATCTAAAATCGAACTTGCGAATATTTTATAACTTTTTTGATTGAAGAATTTTCTCCGACCCAAACTTTTGTGTTTGTTTCAACATCAATTAATTCGGCTGTTATAAAATATGTTCTGGTAGATTTTGTTTTATCAGAATCAACAATTGTTTTGATGTCGCCTTGAAGTATAAAGTCTGCGGCAACTTCGTTTCCAATATTTTTTGCCGTATTTAAACTTGAATTAATTTGTTGGTCATCGCGTTCATCACGAATTTCTTTGCGTTCAGCGGAATTTGCAACAGAAACAACTTTGCCTGTATTTAGCAAACTGAATTCCAATCTTTTTGAAATAATTGAAGTGTTTATGTGTTCATCTGTTTTATTTCGAAAAGAACCAATTATAACTACAGGTTTTTTGTTTTTTTCGTTGATAAAATTTGAATACCATTTTGAATTTAAAATTTGCTCTGTCAAATCCTCTGAAACAATTCTTGCATCTGTGTCGTTCCAATAACCACTTAAATCTGTTTGTGTTCTGGAATCTACTCTTTTAACAGAAGAAGTTTGACAACCAAAAAATAGAACAGAAAGAGAAAATATAATTGCATTTAATTTTTTCATACTTATAACTCCATTTATTTGTTTTTTTCAAACCAAAATCTTTAATTAATTATATCATAATATAAT
>CAZOTD010000229.1:0-1975 GCA_964582685.1 uncultured Treponema sp.
TTATGACAAAAACAAAATTTTACTTAAAAATGATAACAAGTTCGCTTGTACGCCGTCGCAGCAGAATGTTAATTGCACTTTTGGCGATTGCAATTGGAGCGACTGTTCTGAGCGGACTTGTTACGATTTATTATGATGTTCCGCGCCAAATGGGAAAGGAATTTCGTTCTTATGGCGCAAATATTCTTTTAACATCAAATACAACCGAAAGTTTTTCAAATGATGATTTTGAAAATGCTAAAAGAATTTTTCCTAAAGATTCTGTAGTTGGTTTTACTCCGCTCAAATATCAAAATATTCGATTGAACGAACAGCCGTTTACGATTGTTGGAACGGATTTTAACGAACTAAAAAAAACAAGTCCTTATTGGTACATCACTGGCGATTATCCAGAAGACAATGAAAGTGCCTTAGTCGGACAGACTGTTGCTCAAATTACAAATCTTTCAGTTGGAAAGGAATTTAGAGTTTACGGCATAAATTCTTTAGGCGACAATTTTGAAAAAAAACTGACGGTTTCTGGAATTTTGCAAACTGGCGGAAATGAAGAAGATTGTATTTACGTTAATATGGCAGACGTTGAAGAAATCAGCGAAATTTCTGACTTAATTGATGTTGCGGAATGTTCAATTTCTTTATCTGGCGATGAATTGCAAAAATATGCCGATTTGATTGAACAAAAAGTTCCGTCACTAAAGGCAAATCTTGTAAAGCGAGTGACGCAATCTGAAGGAACGGTTTTAAATAAATTGCAGGCATTAGTTTATATTGTTACGATTATAGTTTTGATTTTGACAATGGTTTGCGTTGCTACTACGATGATGGCGGTTGTAACAGAAAGACGTCGTGAAATTGGGTTAAAAAAAGCACTTGGAGCATCTAACAAAGAAATTGTCTGGGAATTTTTGGGCGAAGGACTTTTTCTTGGTGCTTTGGGAGGAATTTTAGGCGTTATCCTTGGATATTTTTTTGCACAATCGGTAAGTATAAATGTGTTTGCTCGGAGCATTTCATTTAATCCTTTGATTGTTCCGATTACAATTTGTGTTTCTGTTTTAGTAACGGGAATTGCCTGCGTGATTCCAGTTAAAAGTGCCACTGATGTTGATCCTGCGCTTGTGTTGCGCGGAGAGTAATTAAGGAGGAAAAAATGGCATTACTTGAATTAAAAGATATATCAAAAATTTACAGCGGCGGAACTGTTGAAGCATTAAAAGATGTAAGTATTGAAGTAAATCAGGGCGAATGGGTTGCGATTATGGGACCATCTGGCTCTGGAAAATCTACAATGTTGAACATAATCAGTTGTATGGATAAACCAACAAGCGGTCAAGTTATTTTAGACGGCGTTGACATTACAAAGCAAAATTCCAAAGAACTGACAAATATTCGGCGCGATAAAATTGGGCTGGTTTTTCAACAGTTTCATTTGGTGAATTATTTAACTGCAGTAGAAAACGTTATGGTTAGCCAATATTATCATTCCATGCCAGACGAAAAGGAAGCGATGGAAATGCTTGAACTTGTTGGACTTAAAGAAAGAGCAAAACATTTGCCTCATCAACTTTCTGGCGGTGAACAGCAACGCGTTTGTATTGCACGTGCATTAATAAATCATCCTCAAATTATTCTGGCAGATGAACCGACTGGAAATCTTGACGAAGCAAACGAAAATCTTGTAATTGAAATTTTCAAAAAACTTCACGAAGAAGGCAAAACGATTATTGTTGTAACTCATGCTCCAGAAGTTGCACAATATGCTGAACGCACAATCGTTTTGGAACACGGAAAATTCCACAAAGAAGTAAAAAATAACGGAAATCTTGTTGATTTTTCTGAAATGATAAAATAATTTGAGTTTTTTTTGCACGATGAAAAATTTTTCAAAACAAAATTTGATAACATTGATTTTAGCGTTCATCTTAGTTTTGATAAGTTTTACTTCTCTTTTTGTTGGAGTAATCGATATTTCGCT
>CAZOTD010000230.1:0-1948 GCA_964582685.1 uncultured Treponema sp.
AAAATAATTTAAACAATTTCATAGGAGTTATAAAATGGCACGAACACATTATATTGCAGGAAACTGGAAAATGAACACTTCTAAAGCAGAAGCAATCACTCTTGCTAAAGATTTAGTTGAACAGTTAAAAGGAAAAACAAACAAATTCATGATTGGAGTTCCTTTTGTATATCTTGATGCAGTTGCACAAATCGTAAAAGAAAGTAACATTATTCTTGCCGCTCAAGATTGTGCTGCTACAAGCAATGGAGCACATACTGGTGAAATTTCTACAACAATGCTTAAAGACATCGGCTGCAAAGCAGTAATTCTTGGACACTCAGAACGTCGTCACGAAATTGGAGAAAGCGATGAACTTATCAACAAAAAAGTTCGCAAAGCTCTAAACGATGGGCTTGAAGTTGTCCTTTGTATCGGGGAACTTTTGGCAGAACGCGAAGCAGGAGAAGCCGAACAAGTTTGTGCTTTCCAACTTTCTGCAGGGCTTGCCGGAGTTACAGTTGAACAAATGAAAAATCTAACAATTGCTTATGAACCAGTTTGGGCAATTGGAACAGGAAAAACTGCAACTCCAGAAGATGCACAAGCAATTCATAAATTTATCCGTGAATATATTGCAAAACTTTACAATCAAAAAGTTGCTGACGAAGTTATTATTCAATATGGTGGCTCAATGAAAGCATCTAACGCTCCAGAACTTTTAGCACAACCAGACATTGACGGAGGTTTAATTGGAGGCGCTTCATTAAAAGCAGAAACATTTATTCCTATTTGTGTTCTTTAATTTAGGATTTTATAGGCGTTTTACAAGGGGCTTATCCAAAAGTATGGATAGCCCCTATTTATTTGTATTATCTTTTTAATTTGTATTTGTAGAATAAAGGAAGATTGGATATTCACTTCCATCTACTGATGCGGGTGTAAGTTTTATACATGACTTGCCTTCATTAGTAATCTTATATTCCCTAACCGAAAAAAGAGATTTTAAGGCGGCTTGATAAAATTGCTCAAAAGTGGCAGTACTTGACAATCCATATTCGCTCAAGAGTTCCTTTTTTTTGTCGTCCGATTCTGAGTCCCATGCTTTCTTCGATTCCTCCATAAATTCTTTAAAACTTTCATCGTTTAATAATTCTAATAATTCTTGATAAGTTTTTAATTCACTATCTGTAGAAGAAGCCCTAGTCCTATTAAGCATCTGGTACATAGTGTTCCCATCGCTAGATAATGAATACTTGAATTCATTCCGAACAACCCCATTTTCATCATAATCGAGATTAGAATTGCTGTAATATGTATATGTTCCGTCTGTTCCAAAGACATATTTTCCAGTTACATTTGATTTTTCGGCATTATTATAGAATGTCTTTCCTTGAAAAATGTCCTTAGAATTTGCACTTCCGCCTACTGTTCCCGGTAGTGTTGGAATGCTTGGCACTGTTGGGGTTTCGTTTCCACTTTCTCCAGTTCCCGGAGTTGTCGGAGTGCTTGGCACTGTTGGGGTTTCGTTTCCACCGTCTGAAATTTCGTTGTCAGTTGGCCCGTTGCACGCAATAACACCAACTGCGAACAAACCAATTGCAAGCAAACTTGCAAGTTTAGATAGCTTTTTCATTTTTTTTTCTCCTATTAAAAAAGCAATTTAGTGCGATTTTGCAACAAAGTGAAAAATCGCAAGTTTATAAAAAGTTTGCAACGCAAACTTATAAAGAGCAAAACTGACGCTATTTTAGGCAGTTTTGCTCTTAATCTCCTTTGTAATATCCTTAATTCAAATTTCGCGCCATTTTTTCTAACTTAGTGTCGAAATTTAAAATCAAAAAACCGCACGAGCACAAAGGCACACGCGGTTTAAAAGTTTGAGAAAATATTCTATATGTCTGATTTTTATTTAAAGAAAGTTCGCCTTTAGAATTGCGAATTGCGAATTGCGAATTGCGAATTGCGA
>CAZOTD010000231.1:0-1933 GCA_964582685.1 uncultured Treponema sp.
ATTCTATTTGGACCGCCACCTAAAATCATAATCTTTTTCTTGTTGTCTGTTGCTTTTGATGTATCAGGTGCATTGTAAGTTGAATAATAGTAGTTTGCATTTTTAACGCCACTAACAGGAACCGCAAGCCAAGCTTCTTTAATTCCAAGTTCATTGCGACGCTCACGAATCGCCTTTTCTGAAACTTTAAGAATTTTAGCAAGATATTTGTCACTAAAGCCATCTTGCTTTGCTTTGCGAAGTAAATCGTCAGATGGAATGGAACCCAAAGTTTTTAACATTTCTTCTTCAAGTTCTACAAGTTCTTTCATTTGCTCAAGGAAATATTCTTTTACATGCGTAATTTCTGAAAGTTTTGAAATGCTCGCTCCTTTACGAATTGCCTCGTACAACTGAAAATATCTTTCAGAAGATGCAGTTTTAAGCATTTCGCAAAGTTCCTCGACAGATTTTTTATTAAAGTCTTTTGCAAAGCCAAGTCCTGGTCGTCCGTTTTCAAGCCCACGAATTGCTTTTTGAAAAGTTTCTTTAAATGTTTTTCCGATAGACATTACTTCGCCGACGGCTTTCATTGATGTTCCAAGTGAATCTTCAACGCCGTGGAATTTTTCAAACGCCCAGCGTGCGAATTTTAATACGATATAATCTCCGTCTGGAGCACCACCTGGTGTATATTTTTCCAAAGTCCCATCTCGCCAATATGGAATTTCATCAAGTGTCATTCCAGAAGCAAGTTTTGCAGAAATCAACGCGATTGGAAATCCAGTTGCTTTTGATGCAAGAGCAGAAGAACGAGAAGTTCGAGGATTGATTTCGATAATTACAACACGACCAGTTTTTGAATTGTGTGCAAACTGAACATTTGTTCCTCCGATAACACCGATGTTTTCAACAATTTTAAAAGCCATTTCTTGAAGTCGTTTTTCAAGTTCTTTGTCTATTGTCAAAAAAGGTGCAGAACAAAAAGAATCACCTGTGTGAACGCCAACCGCATCGATATTTTCGATAAAGCAAATTGCAATCATCTGATTTTTTGCATCACGCACAACTTCTACTTCAAGTTCTTCCCAACCTAAAATTGATTCTTCTATCAGACATTGATGAGTCATAGAAAGGTCAAGACCGTTTGCAACTGTCGTTCGAAGTTCTTCAACATTGTAACAAAAACCACCGCCTTGTCCGCCCATTGTATAAGCAGGTCTAACAACTAACGGAAAACCAATTTCTTCTGCAATTTTTTCTGCGCCTTCAATTGTGTGACAAATACCAGAACGAGGAGTGTCAATTCCAAGTCGCTTCATTGTTTCTTTAAAAATTTCACGATCTTCGCCACGTTCAATTGCATCAAGATTTACGCCAATTACTTTTACACCATATTTATCAAGGACGCCTGCTTTATTAAGTTCCATTGCCATGTTTAAACCAGTTTGTCCGCCAAGATTTGGAAGAAGAGCATCAGGGCGTTCTTTTTCGATAATCTGGCTCAATCGCTCAACATTTAATGGTTCAATATATGTTGCATCTGCCATTACAGGATCAGTCATAATTGTGGCAGGATTAGAATTTACCAATACAATTTTATAACCTTGTTCACGCAATGCTTTGCAAGCTTGAGTTCCAGAATAATCAAATTCACACGCTTGTCCAATTACGATTGGACCTGAACCGATAATCAAAACTTTTTTGATATCATCTCTTTTCATATTTTCTCCCATCTAAAGTTTGCGACACAAACTTTAAACTAAAACAATTTTTGTCACACAAAAAAAAAGCGGAATTCTCATTGAACTCCGCTTTTAAATTTCACAAATAAAAATAGTACAAATATCTTGAATCATTTCGAGAACATATTTTTCAAAACAACTGTCAATTTTCATACTGGAAAATCATATTATCAGAAAATATTTTTTTGTGCTAGTGGGCAAAACTTTTT
>CAZOTD010000232.1:0-1925 GCA_964582685.1 uncultured Treponema sp.
AATAAATAATGAAATATTTTTTGTTTTTGTAAAACTTTCATATTCAGTTAATTTATAAAGTGCAATATTTTTTAATCCCGCATTTTGTAAACGCGCAAGTTCCTGTTCATCATTAAGTTCAAGAATTGAATTTAAAAGATAATCAAGATTTCTAAAATCGCTTGTTCCGCCAGAAGAAAGTTCAAGTAAAAGATTCATTGCAAAATACTGATCGCTTATTACAATTAATTGTGGACTTTCTTGAGTTTCAAAATTATAAAGTCCAGTTATTGACCCTTTAAGTTTTGCACCAAGAATCGATTTTTCTTGTGTAAAATCTGAATCATTAATAAAATATTTGCTTACAGTAAATGGATCTGAAAGAAAATACTTTCCGGTTCGTTCAATCATTGTGTTATCATATTCTTTTACCGTCCAAGAATAATCAGAAGAATAAAATAAAGGTTCTATTGAATTTGTTTTTTTAATTGGACTTGGCCAATACATTGTAAAACCTTGCAATGTATTTTCTTGAGGCAAAACAGAAATCCATTGAGGATAATTTACATATTCGTATTGAATATTTTCAAAATCTGAATTTTGTTCTGGTGCAGAATAAAAACTTATCCTTACATTTGCAAGATCATTTACAAGTTTATCTTCAAAAATTATTCCCCAATTTTCCAAAACAGGAATAAAATTGTCTTGGTGATTTTTTGTAATTCCCCAATCGCCATTTATTGCAACTGAATACTTTGAAGTCAAACAAATAACTTTTCCACCTTTTAAAATGAACGCTTCAATTTTAGAAGATTGTTCTGGCGTAAGATGCGATGTTCCAAAAATTATAAGTGGAATTTCAATTTCAAGTTGCTCTGCAAGATAATCAAGAGATTCTTTTGTTATTGCATAAGTCGTAATGTTAGAATTTTCAAAAACTAGTTGAAGATAATTGTAATCGTTTAATTCATATTCATTTGCACAAAGAAGATAAACAGAATGAGTTTTATTATGAATAAGTTCATCAAATCGAAGGTTAAGTTCAAACTCAAGAGAAGTTGTCGAAAGAACAAAAGGAATCACTTTTTGCCTGCCAAGATATTCAAGAACAATTGCTGAATATACATTGATATATTCAGTTTTATTATTATTTACAATTTGAAATTGTTGTGGATAAACATTAAGATTTGACAAAATCTCTTGATTTTCAATTTTGTCTGCATCAGAAAGTTTAAACATTATATTTGAATTTTCAGATGCACAGATTTTTAAATAATCATAAATATCGCGAACTTCAGGATATCGATTTATAAGTTCTTTTGAACGATAGTATGTAATTCTAATAGGTTCTTTTGCAGTTTTTAAATTATTTTTTGTATATTTTGAAACAGAAAATTGATGATTTTGTGTAAAATCAAGGCGACAAAAATATTTGTTACTGTCAACAAATGCAAAAATAAAAATTAAAAGAACAACAATCGAATATTTTTTTTGCTTTCCATCAAAAAACTTTTTTCCACGTTTTGATTCATTTATAAAATATGCAATTGTTAAAATCAATGTTGTAGAAAGAACAAAATATAAAACATCACGACTATCAAGGATTCCTTTACTAAATGAATCGTAATGCCACATAAAACTAAAAGCATTAACAAGTTTTGAAATCAAATTTGAACTTTGAATATAAAGAGAAATTAAGTGAATAGAATCAATGCCAATTAAAACAATGATTGAAACTGCAACAAAAGCAGGTTTTGACAGAATTAATTCATTGAGAAGTAAACAAACACTAATTGCAAGAAAACCATAAAAAAGAATTCCTGTAAATGCAACAAAAACTTGACCTACATCAACAAAACCAAAAAAATTTACAATAACAGGAACTAAAATTAAAGGCAGTTCCTGTTATTGTAAATTTTTTTGGTTTTGTTGATGTAGGTCAAGTT
>CAZOTD010000233.1:0-1924 GCA_964582685.1 uncultured Treponema sp.
ATCTAACACTTCAATAGAACCTTGTATAATTCCAACTAAAGGAATTCGAAGGAAGAATTCCTTTAGTTGGAATTATACAAGGTTCTATTGAAGTGTTAGATGATAAAAATAATTATGCAAAAATTGGTGAGTTGATTATAAAATAAAAAACATTTTTCCATAGAAACATTCGTCATTACAGGGTTTTAGCAACTTTGTCATTGTCGAGTATGAGTGTGTTCCATCTTGTCATTGTCGGGCTTGACCCGACAATCTGTAGTAATAGATTCCCGTGAACGCTACCGCTAGACTTCGTTCGTAGCACGAGAATGACAGTATTTGTCGTAGCACACTTTAGTGACTTCGCTATTTTATCGGTCGCTTTTAAACGTTGACTTTTGACTTAAGTCAAGGAATAATTTTCGCCGTACTTTACAATTGTTGTATTTGGAAAACCATGTTCACTAAGATAATTTGTTAGATAGTCTTGAGATTTTTTTTCTCCATGTACAAGGAAAATTTGTTTTAATTTGCTTGTATCGATTGCGTTTAGCCAATCTAAGATTTCTGTGTAATCGGCGTGTGCACTAAATGCGTTAATCTTTCTAACAGAAGCACGAACTTTATACCAATTATCCATTATATGAACTTCTTTATCGCCATCGAGAATTCTTCTTCCCAATGTATTTTCTGCCATATATCCGACAATTAAAACAGTGTTCCGTTCATCTGAAATATTGTTGGCAAGATGGTGAAGAACTCGTCCCGCTTCGCACATTCCGTCCGCACTTATAATAATCATCGGGCCATCTTTTTTGTTAAGAAGTTTTGATTCTTCAACACTTGTAACAAATGTCAAATCGCCAAAACCAAATGGATTTTTGTGATGTTTCAAAAATGCTTCTGTAACTGACGCATCATAACATTCCGGGTGAACTCTAAAAATACTTGTAGCATTTGAAGCCATTGGTGAATCAACATAAATCGGAATTGATGGAATTTTTTTCTTATCAACAAGCAAGTGAAGAAAATAAATCATCTCTTGAGTTCGTTCAATTGCAAAAGAAGGAATTATGATTTTTCCTTTTTTATCAATTGCATCTCGAACAACTGAAACAAGTTCTCTAAGCGCCATATCTTGTGCTTCGTGTTTTCTGTCGCCATAAGTGCTTTCAAGAACAATATAATTTGGTGCGCTCATATTTGTTGCAGGATTTCTGACAATCGGTTTTTCTTTTCTTCCAAGGTCGCCGGTAAATAAAACACGAATGTCGTCTTCGCCATTTTGTTTAATGCACATATCTGCAAAGGCAGAACCGAGAATATGTCCAGCGTCAAAAAATTCCATTTGAATATCGGGCCCAATATAAATCGGGCGATTGTAAGAAACTGTAACAATTTGATTTGTCGCACGAACACAATCTTCTTCTGCATAAAGTGGTTTCCAGTCAAATTTTTCACCTTTTTTCTGTGCTTGCTTTCTAAGATATTCAGCGTCGCGTGCTTGAATTCTTGCGCTATCCATCAAGACAAGACTTGCAAGATCTCGAGTTGCTGGCGTTGCATACATATTTCCACGAAATCCTTTTTTTACAAGAACTGGTAAAAGTCCGCAGTGATCAAAATGTCCATGCGTAATAATTACAGATTCTAATTTGTCTGGAGGAAAATCAAAGTTCCGATTTTTATTGTCGGATTCTTTTCGTTTTCCTTGAAATGCTCCACAGTCAATCATATAAGATTTTCCGTTAATTTCAAGAATGTGTTTTGAACCTGTAACTTCTTGCGCCGCGCCAAGTGAATATAATGATACTGCCATAATTTTTTATAATTCCTCCGTAAAAGTAATGATATAAATTTGTTAAATAAATTAGTTTTTTTATTATTAATATTTTATATCTAAAATTATTATTTATCAAATTGAAAAAATATGTTAATCTTATTG
>CAZOTD010000234.1:0-1919 GCA_964582685.1 uncultured Treponema sp.
ATATTAAATATAAAGGGGAACTTTCATGGGAAAGACAATAGCACAAAAGATTTTTGAATCACATCTAGTAGAAAAACCATTTGAAGATACTTATGTATTAAAACTTGACAGAGTATTCTGTCACGAAATCACTACTCCAATTGCAATAACAGACTTAGTAGAACGCAACAAAGACCGTGTTTTTGATTCAACAAAAATTAAAGCCGTAATCGATCATGTAACGCCTGCAAAAGATAGCAAAACTGCTACTCAAGAAAAAATTCTTCGTGATTGGACTTTTAGGAATAAAATTAACGATTTTTTCGACATCGGTGCTAACGGTGTATGTCATGCAATTTTTCCAGAAAAAGGATATGTACGACCAGGCTACACTGTGATTATGGGAGATAGCCATACTTGTACACATGGAGCTTTTGGTACATTTGCGGCAGGAATTGGAACAACTGATTTAGAAGTTGGAATTTTAAAAGGCGTTTGTTCCTTTAAAGAACCAAAATCAATTAAATTCGTTTTAAATGGAAAACTCAAAGATGGGGTTTTCGCAAAAGATGTAATTCTTTTTCTCATTAGCAAAATCGGTGTAAATGGTGCAACAAATTGTGTTGTTGAATTTACAGGTCCAGTAGTTGATAATTTTGGAATGGAAGAACGAATGACAATTTGTAATATGGCAGTTGAAGCTGGTGCAACAAGTGGAATTTGTTTCCCTGATGAAAAAACTGTCGATTACCTTTGGGAATTTATTCAAGACGAATATAAAACAAAAGATGCCGCAATTGAAGCATATAAAAAATGGTGTTCAGATGACGATGCTCAATACGAAAAAGTTTATACTTATGATTTGTCAAATCTCGAACCTCTTGCAACAATTAACTATAAACCAGATCAAGTAAAACCTGTAAGAGAACTTGCGGGAACAAAAGTTAACCAAATTTACATTGGAAGTTGCACAAATGGGCGCATTTCTGACCTTCGAATTGCGGCAAAAATTCTTAAAGGCAATCATATTGCAAAAGGTGTACGTGGAATTGTTTCCCCTGCTACTCCCAAAATTTATAAAATGGCTTTACAAGAAGGAATTATCGAAATATTTTTGGACGCAGGATTTTGTGTAACAAATCCAACTTGCGGGGCTTGTCTTGGAATGAGTAACGGGGTACTTGCAGAAGGCGAAGTATGTGCCTCTACCACAAACCGTAATTTTAATGGAAGAATGGGAAAAGGTGGAATGGTTCACCTTATGAGTCCAGCAACAGCAGCTGCAACTGCAATTGCTGGAACTATAATAAATTCACCTCTGTATAAATAAGGAGTTTTAGAGATGAAACAATTTGGCGGAAATGTACTTTTCTTGGATCGTTCTGATATTAATACAGACGAAATTATTCCTGCAAAGTATTTGACAGAAAATAGCAAACACGCTTTACAACCGTATTTGCTTGAAGATCTCAAACTTGAAGGCTTTAATCCAAAAACTGATATTCTTGGGAAAAAAGTTATCATTACAAGAGAAAACTTCGGTTGTGGTTCATCACGCGAACATGCACCTTGGGCACTTGAAGTAAACGGAATTTATGTAGTCGTTGCTACAAACTTTGCCCGAATTTTCCGTCAAAATATGTTTAACTGCGGAATGTTAGCAATTGAGATGGACAAAAAATCAATCGAAGATATGTTCACAAAATTCGCAGATAAAGATACAGAATGTAAAATAATAATCAATGATGATGGAACTGCAAAAGTAAAACTTATTGCTGGCAGTCTTTCTGTAAGTTATCCATTCAAATTAGACGGCTTTGAAAAAGCCTTAATCGAAAAAGAAGGTTGGGTTGGATACGCTGATAGCAAATATTAAATTTATATAACCACAATTGCATAAATTACAACCAAATAGGAACTGAAAATTAGTTTTAAGTTCC
>CAZOTD010000235.1:0-1896 GCA_964582685.1 uncultured Treponema sp.
CTACAATGGAATTCTTATGTGAACAATTTGACAATCCTCAATTTGCAATTCCAAGTTGGCATATTGCAGGTTCAAAAGGAAAAGGTTCAGTTTGTGCAATGATTGCTTCAATTTTAACACAAGCTGGATTTAGAACTGGAGTTTATTCTTCTCCACATATTGAAGATTTTCGTGAACGAATTAAACTTAATGACAATTTTTTTAGTCAAGAAATTTATTTAAATTCGGCTAATGAACTTTGCACAAAATTTGAAAAAATAAATGACAAAATACCACAAGATAGATCTGTAACTTGGTTTGAACTTGTTACACTTTATGCTTTTTTATGCTTTAAAAATGCAAATCTTTCTCAAGCAGTTTTTGAAGTTGGACTTGGCGGAAGACTAGATGCCACAAATGTTATTAAACCACAGATTTGTATAATCAACACTATTGAACTTGAACATACAGATTTTCTTGGTGACACAATTGAAAAAATAGCAACCGAAAAAGCTGGAATTATAAAACCAAGAATTCCCGTTTTAATTGCAGAACAAAATTTAGATGCACAAAAAGTTTTTGAAAAAACCGCAAAAGAAAAAAATGCTCAATTATATTATGCGCCACAACTTTTAAAAACACTTGATTATTCATTTGATTGCAATACAAAAACTATGAATGTTGAATTTGATTCAAATCTTTTTTCAAGGTCAATTCAATTCAAATTAAAAATGCCAGGATTAATTCAAGCAAAAAATGCATTTCTTGCTGCCGCTGCAATAAAACTTGTTTATCCAGAAATATCAGAAAAACAAATTGAAGAAGGACTTGAACAAAGTTTTCTTCCTGCACGATTTGAAGTTATAAAAAATCCGTTTAACAAAAAGTGTGATTTGATTATTGACGGTGCACATACTATAAATAGCATAAAACTTACTCTTGAAACACTTAATCAATTTTATTGTAAAGAAAAAACTCAACTTCTTTTTGCATGTGCTGCAGACAAAAACGTAGAGCAGATTGCAAACACTTTTTCAAATAATTTCAAATTTGACAAAATATATTTAACAAAACCAGGTTCAACAAAAAACTCATCTCCAATTAAAATGCAAAATGCTTTTTCTAAATCTGGATTTACATTTTATTATCATGAAAATTATTCTTACCAAATCGAAAGTGCAATAAAAAATTCTGCAAATGAAAATTCTCATCTTTTAATTGTAGGTTCTTTTTATCTTGCAAGCGAAGTTAAAAAAATTTTAAACAAAATATAAATAGTTATTTTAAACGTAACTTTCAGCAAACGAGTTTTGGTTTTAAGAAACTTCTTGAACTTTCCTCTCAAAAGTTACTGACTTTTGAGTGTTGGTTGTGTTTTATGTCCAGAAAACGTCTTTTAAGAATTCAGTTACTTTTATGTTCTTAAAAGAGCCTTCAACAATCTTGCAACCGCCGTAAAGCGACATAAAATTGATTCTGTCTGAGACATTCAAGATCTTGAAAATCCGCCTGAAATTGTTTTTCACAGTTCCTTTTTTTGAAAAAATGGAAAATCGAATAGAGGAAAATATGAAAAAAAATATTTCATTTATTTTCAAAGTACGAATTTAAGATACTAACAGAATGTAAAAACGACAAGAAAAAAATGCGGAAATTTGAAATATTTTTGAAGTTTTGACGAATCTGGTAAATTCTCTAGTAGAGAATTCATCAGAAACTCAATTCAACAATAATGAACGTAAGATTTTCTAACGAATTAATAGAACCTTTGACGGTCACATACGTTTTTAACCTTTTACGTCTGTTGTCAAACATGGTTTCTCAAAGCGGTTTATTAGTTTGAAAATATATTCTATATGTCTGATTTTTATTTAAATAAAGTACGCCTTGCGAATTGCGAATTGCGAATTGCGAATT
>CAZOTD010000236.1:0-1894 GCA_964582685.1 uncultured Treponema sp.
CCATAATAACTTGCAAGTTCTATATCTTTTTTGCATCTAATTCCGCCATCAACCCAAATTTCGCTACAATACTTTTTTAACGAATGTCCGACTTCTTTTAAAAGTTTTGCAGTGCTTCCTTTTTCTGTTTCTACTCGCCCGCCATGATTAGAAATATAAATTACATCTGGCTTTGCTTCTTTTACCATTTCTATATCTTTGCGAGTAAAAACTCCTTTAACGACAAAAGGAACATTTAAGTTTTTCATAATCTTTTTTATTTGTGAAGCAGATTTTTTTTCGAGAGAAACTTTATTGCGCATTGTAACGATGTTATAAGAATCAATGTCAATTCCAATATGACTAGCAATCGGAAGAGACATTTTAATTCTGTTTTTGAGATTTTCATCTGGATATGGTTTTAGAAAAACTGCCGCTTGAATTTTGGTATCGACTTTTTGGTTAAGAGTTTTTATTGCATCGATTCCGTAAAGCAACTTAAAATCTGGATATCCATCTCCAATTGAAATTTTAACACCAGCATTATTTAAGGCAACGAAAAAATCATAATAAAAATCTTGTTCGGAGTTCCACCCAATATTTTCGACAGCACCAGTGACAGGTGCATAACGTAATAGAGAAAGAATTTCGTCGCTAGAAAGTTCTGGCACTTTATATTTTTCTTCGCTATAAAGTAAATCCCAATCCCGACAATTTAAAATAAAATTCTCATTTTTTTTTACGCCACCCATTCCTGGAAGTTCATCAACACAACCTGTTCCAAGACAAAGTTTGCAATTATGACAGCGAAAATTATTAGTCTCCAAAACTAATTCCTACATTTCTTGCAGCAATCACTAAAGGAGATTTTTCTGGAACATTCTTAACTTGACTTGCAACATCCGCAAGAGGAATCGCTTTTATTTGGTCATTTTGCCAAACAAGGATTTTTCCAAATTCACCACGCGCAAGATAATCTGCCGCAGTCGCACCAAAAAGAGTCGCCATACATCTATCATAAGGCAAAGGAGAACCAGCACGTTGCAAATAACCTAAAACAGTACATCGCACATCCAAGCCTGTTATCTGCTGAAGTTCCGATGCAACTCTTTGTCCAACAGAACAAGTCATTGATGCTCGTTTCTTTTTGAAAGCTTTCTTATCAAGTTTTGCTTCTTCTTTGTCAAGTGCGCCTTCAGAAACAACAACGATAGAATATTTTTTTCCGTTTTTGTGATTTTCAGAAATTTTGTTTGCAACTTTTTTTATATCGTAAGGAATTTCTGGAAGAAGAATTACATCTGCTCCAGAAGCGATTCCTGAATAAAGTCCAATCCAACCTGCTTTATGTCCCATAACTTCTACGACCATAACACGACTGTGACTTGCCGCAGTTGTATGAATCATAGTTATTGACTCAGATGCAACATTTACTGCAGTTTGAAAACCAAACGAATAATTTGTATGGACAATATCGTTATCAATTGTTTTTGGAAGTCCAAGAACATTTAAACCTTCATTTGCAAGAAACCCAGCAGTTGTATTACTTCCATTTCCGCCAAGCACAACAAGTGCATCAAGTTTCCATTCTTTGTAATATTTTTTAATTGAATCAACTGCAGAAAGACCTGTTTCTGGATTAATTTCTTTATTTTTAAAAGGCTTTTCTCTTGTCGAACCAAGAAAAGTTCCCCCAAGTGATAACAATTGAGGTAAATCTTCTTTTTCAATCGGAATAGATTCGCCTCTTTCAAAGCCCTTGTATCCGTTCAAAATTCCAATAAACTTCATTCCATAACAATTCATTCCCGCTTCGCACAAACCACGAATAGCAGGATTTAAGCCAGGAGCATCTCCACCAGATGTCAAAATACCAACAGTTTTAACCTTAGATACATGTGAATCATTCATACAT
>CAZOTD010000237.1:0-1894 GCA_964582685.1 uncultured Treponema sp.
ATTTTCTTCAAGTTGTTGAGCAACATCGCTTTCTTTATAACCGATTACGCTTTCTACAGCATAAACGCCGTCAATAATCCCTTGCCCATAATTGCCTTTTTGAAATTGTGGTGCAATTACATTTCTTATTATTAAACCCGCTTTTGTATCAGTAATATATTGTTCAAAACCATATCCAACTTCAATGCGGATTTTCTTTTCTTTAAAAGCAACTAAAATTAAAAGTCCATCATCTTGTTTGTTTGAACCAAGTTTCCAAGTTTCTGCGACTTTCATTGAATAATCTTCAAGATTTTCATCTTCAAGTGAAGGAATTGTAAGAACGGCAATTTGACTTCCTGTTTCGCTAGAAAGTGTTCTCAAATTCTCGTCAAGTTCTTGATATTCAGACGGAGATAGTAAATTTGCATTATCAACGATTGGTCCTCGAAGTTCAGGAACTGAAAGTGCAAAACTTTGCACGCATACAACTAAAGTAACAATTAAAGTCCAAATATTTTTTTTAATATTCATTTTTCATATTCCTTCGTAAAATAAAAGTTTACCAAAAATAACGCAATTTTTTAATCTTCAATAATTAAAAGTCCATCTGGAAGTTCATTTTTATCATTTTCTTGAGCAGGAAAATATTCGCTTAAAAGTTCGCCACATTTTTCAATTGCATCGCAAAAACCACTAATGGCATTTCCTTTTTTTAATTCTGCAACAAGAGAATCTGCAATTAATTGCCAAAGATTATTTGAAATTCTGTCATTAATTCCTTTGTCAGCAACAATTCGCACTTGTCGCTCTAAATACGAAACATAAATCAAAATTCCATTGTGGTTTTCTGTGCAATAAACTCCAGTTTGAGTAAAAATCTCAAACGATTTTTTTGTAACTACATTATTTCTATACACTTTTGGAATTACAATTCTATCTAAAGCAGGAATATTAAAAAGCATAAAAAATATAGAAATACAAAGGAAAATTACAATTCCGTAAGTTGCAGGCAAATACCATTGTGGATTAAGCCAATTTACACTTTCATAAAAAGAACGAATTTGGCTAGCAAAAGGAAGCATAATTCCAAAACAAATTACGCTACAAATAATTGCAGAAAAAAGTTCCCAAATAGCGTAATCGGAACTTTCGGCTGCAAGGCAAACTGCAATTTCGCCAGAAGTTTTACTTTCTGCTTTTTTTACAGCATCTTGAATTTTATCAAAGCCGTTTTTATCAAGTTTAAGTTTTTTAATTATTGAATTTGTATCCATCAGAATTCAACCTTTGGTGCATTTTGTGCATCGGAACTCGCTTCAAAATATGAATGTTTTTCAAATCCGAACCAGCCTGCATAAATATTTTTTGGGAACGAGCGAATGTAAGAATTGTAAGTTCTAACTGCTTCATTAAATTTTCTGCGTTCGTTTGCAATTCTGTTTTCAGTTCCTGCAAGTTCATCTTGAAGAGCAAGAAAGTTCTCATTTGCCTTAAGTTCTGGATAATTTTCTGTTACTGCCAAAAGTCTTTGCAAACTTGCTCCAAGTTCATCTTGAATTTGTTGATAGCGTTCAAATGCTTGTGGGTCATCAAGAATTGAAGAATCAATATTTATCATTCCGCCAGCTTTAGAACGTGCCTCTGTAACTTTTTCAAAAACTTCTGATTCATGGCTTGCTACGCCTTTTACTGTATTTACAAGGTTTGGAATAAGATCATAGCGGCGCTGATATTGATTTTGAATTTGTGCCCACTGACTTTCAATCCCTTCTTCCATTGAAACCATTCTATTATAACCACAACTTGAAAATGCAAAAAGACAAACAAATAATATACTTGCTGCTAATAACCAATTCTTTAACTTTGACTTCATTATAATAAGCCTCCAATTTTTATTTTTAATACTTTATTT
>CAZOTD010000238.1:0-1889 GCA_964582685.1 uncultured Treponema sp.
ATTGTATACATAATTATATTGATATTTTATCAGATTTTCTAAAAGAATGGGAGTATTATTTATGGTAACAAAATCTTTTTTTCAAACAATGAAAGATGGAACAGAAATTTCTGTAAATCGGTGGGTTCCAGATTCAGAACCAAAAGCAATTATTGTAATATCGCACGGAATGGCAGAACATTCAATGCGATATGATAAAACTGCGTCTTTGTTTGTTGAAGACGGTTTTCTTGTAAGTGCACATGATCATCGCGGTCACGGAAAAACTGCTTTAAAGCAAAAGGAAAAAGGCCAAGTAGGTTTAGGTTATCTTTCTGACAAAAAAGGTTTTGAAAAAGTTCGCGATGATATTCTTGAAATTATTAATCAACTTAAAACAGAATTTCCTGACAAAAAAATAATTCTTCTCGGACATTCATTTGGTTCTATGATTGGACAAGCATTTATTGAAAAATATTCTGAACAAATTGATTTATGTATTTTATCAGGAACTACTGGACCACAGAAAAAAATCTCTGTGAGACTTGGACATTTTCTTACAACAATTCTTTACCTTTTTGGACAAAAAAAACATACTTCAAACCTTCTGACAAAAATGACTTTTGGAAATTATAATAATAAAATTAAAGACAAACGCACCGAATTTGACTGGATTACAAAAGACGATTCAATTGTTGATATGTATATTTCTGATGCTTGGTGTGGCTTTACAATGACAACAGAATTTTATCGAGAATTGTTTAGACTTCTTATTTATATTCACAAAGGCAAAAATATTAAGTCGATATATACCAAACTTCCTATTTTTTTAATTGCTGGAAAAGATGATCCAGTTGGCAATTACGGAAAATCTGTTGAAACGCTTTATAAAATTTACAAAAAAAATGGAATAAACGATGTCGAAATTAAACTTTATGAAAATGACAGACACGAATTATTTAACGAAACCGATAGCAATCTTATTGTAAATGATGTTTCTCAGTGGATTAATAAACGACTTTAAATTGCGGAAAATTACTAAATGCTTAAACATCCTGATTATAACAGTTCTACTCAAATTAAAAATTTTCTTGAAAATAATAATTTTGCAATGCAAAAAAAATTTGGACAAAATTTTCTTATCAATGAAAATGCAAGAAAAAAGATTATAGATTGCCTTGATGTAAATGAAAATACTTTTGTCTGGGAAGTAGGGCCAGGACTTGGTTGTATGACAGAAGAAATTCTTTTACGAAATGCAACGCTTACAGTTTTTGAAATTGACAAAGGCTTTGCAGGATGTTTAAAACAATTTTTTCAAGATTATTCTGAAAAAAACAAATTTTCTATTGTAGAAGGCGATGTTTTAAAAACTTGGAAATCACAATTACAAATATTTTCAGAAAAAACTTCCAAGCAAATTCCCGATAGGTTTTTTGGAAATCTTCCTTACAACATTGCGGCAACACTTATTGCTGATACGATTGAAAATGAAATTCGATTTGACAAATGTGTTTTTACAGTTCAAAAAGAAGTTGCAAAAAGAATGAATGCTTTACCTGGCAGTGATGATTATTCTTCTTTTAGCGTTATTTGTTCGTGGGCATACGATATTACAAATATTTTAGATTTACGCAGTATGAATTTTTGGCCAAAACCAAATGTTGATTCCAGAGTAGTTCTATTTACGAAAAAAAAGAATTTTCCGCAATGTGAAAATCCTAATTTATTTTGTCAAGTGCAAAGAGCACTTTTTAGTTCAAGACGTAAAACTGTAAAAAATAATTTAACTGCATTTCTTGCTTCTTCTCAAAAAGCAGATTTTGTACTTGATGAAGCAAAGATTAACCCACAACTTCGTGCAGAAGTCTTAGCACTTGAACAAATGCTCTTATTGAGTGATATTATTT
>CAZOTD010000239.1:0-1888 GCA_964582685.1 uncultured Treponema sp.
AATCAAAAAACCGCACGAGCACAAAGGCACACGCGGTTTGTAAGTTTGAGAAAATATTTTGTATGTCTGATTTTTATTAAAAGAAAGTTCGCCCTTAGAACCGACGAACCGACGAACCGACGAACCGACGAACCGACGAACCGACGAACCGACGAATTTTGAGGCGTTACGATTTGTTTGTCAAGTGATTTTATTCTTGGTCGGACAACTCTCTTCATTTCTTTTGATTTTAACATAGATTTGCACTTTGTCAATAGTTTTGGTGCTAATGTCTGCCTATATAGTGTTGACACATTTTTAGCATTACAAGTTTTGTTCATCTTAATGTTAATAACACAACTTTTTTGTTTACCATAAATTCACTTTTTGCTATAATTCGTTTCATGGAAACTCGTAACATTTTTCAAAACCTTTCTTGTATCGACCATCGATACTCTTTGTCTGAATCTAGCGTTTTTGCTGGACTTTCTAAATATATTTCAGAAGAAGCAAGCATTCGTTCTTGTGCAAAATGCGAAGCCGCTCTTGTAAAGGCACATCTTAAACTTCGTGGCAAACTTACTGATGATATTTCTGCTGAACTTGATAACATTGCAGAAACTATTGACCCACAAGAAGTTTACACGGAAGAAGAAAAAACAAAACATAATATTCGTGCACTTGTAAATGTAATGAAAACAAAAGTTAATTCAGAAATTGGACCGTTCATTCATCTTGGTGCAACTTCCGTTGACATTCTCGACACGGCTCTTTCTTGTCGAATGAGAGATGTTACACACAATGTTGTTCTTCCTGAACTAAAGCAACTTGAAAAATATCTTTGCGAAATTGCAGAACGCGAATGTGAAACTCCTCAAGTCGGAAGAACTCACGGGCAACACGCAGTTCCTATTACTTTTGGTTGGTCAATTGCAGAATTTGTTTCTCGTCTTGGCAAATCGATTCTCCGTATTGAAGAACTTTCAAATCAACTTGTCGGAAAACTTGCTGGCCCTGTTGGTTCTTACAACGGACCTTCGATGATTGTAAAAGATCCAGAAGAACTCGAAAAAATATATACGCAATATCTTGGACTTCAACCGTCTGAATATTCAAATCAACTCGTTGAACCTGAATATGTTTTACGCTTGCTTCTTGAAATGAATGTCGCATTTGGAATTATTGCAAATCTGGCAGATGATCTTCGCAATCTTCAGCGCTCAGAAATTGGAGAAGTTTTTGAATATTTTGCCGCAACTCAAGTTGGTTCTTCAACAATGCCACAAAAGCGAAATCCTTGGAATTCGGAACATGTTAAATCACTTTGGAAAGCAATGTGTCCGCGTGTAATTACTTTTTATATGGATCAAATTTCGGAACATCAACGCGATCTTACAAATTCAGCTTCGCAACGTTTTATTGCCGATTATGTTTCTGGATTTACTATGGCAGTTGCCAGAATGAATTCTGTTGTAAAAGGACTTCAGGCAGACAAAGAAGGAATGGCAAAAAATCTTCAAGGCGCTGGAGGAAAAGTTAAAGGCGGAGTTCTTGCCGAACCTGCATATATTCTTCTTGGCGAAGCCGGCTACAATGATGGTCACGAAATTATTCGTAATATTACTCTCGAAGCAGAGAAATCTGGCAAAACTTTCTTTGAAGTATTAAAAACGCACGAAAAAGAATTTGCTGACATCACTGCACAACTTGAAAAACTTGGCATTGAAAATCCTGCAACGTTTTTTGAAAATCCTGCAAATTATTGTGGACTTGCTGCAAAAAAATCAAAACGTCTTGCACAAAAATATTCTAAACTTATGATGTAATTTAAGAATTTAATTTAAGAATTTATCGTTTAAAAAAAAGATTATCAGACACAATCTGATCATCTTTTTTTTCGCTATTTAAA
>CAZOTD010000240.1:0-1884 GCA_964582685.1 uncultured Treponema sp.
TTCTGGAGATGTACAATTAAAACTTGGGGAACTTAAAGAAAACGGAACAGAAAAAACTTCTCTTACAGCAAAAGCAACGTTAACACAAAATCAAACAACTGCAAGCCAAGAAATTCATTTTACATACAAAGTTCAAGAAACAGATTTTTGTTCTCCACTTGAAGTTTTAGCCATTGAATGTGGCAGTGGTTCCATAAAAGATGAAAAAGGCCAAGATGTACAAAATTACATAAAAACAAGCGAATTAAGATTGTCTAAAATTCGCAATATTGAGCTTTTAAATGGAAATCCTACTGTTGAAAGCGTAAAACTTGAAGAAACAAAAGATAAGGAGCGTCAACTTAAAATTACATTTAATTCAAAAATTGCAAAGCAATCAAACGGATATATAACGCTCAAACAAAAAGATACGCAAAGTAAATTTGAAGCACCAGCGATTTTGACAAAAGCACAATATGATGAATATAAAGAAATTGCCATAACTTCATCAACTTCATCAACTTCATCTTTGGCGACTCCAACCAAACTTGGTAATTTTTACAAAGAAACAACAAATGGTTGGAATCCAACAACACAAGAGCCTGATTTGTCAACAAAATATGTATTAAAATATGAATATAACACAGATAATGAATCTCTTGTAAAAGCACTAAAAGATATTCACAAAGAAGCAAGCCATAATCTTTCGCCAGATACAGTTCCAATCTCGATAGCTTCTAATTATGTAAGTGTTTCTCCAGATGGAAAGACGCTCGTGATTGACCTTAAAGATGATTATACATTGCCTGTTCAAGGTGCAGATTACGAAGTTACAATTCCAGCAGATATTGTAATAAATAACATCAACAACAAAAACAAAGAAGTTTATCAAACAGGTACTACTAAATATGTTGTTTCTAATCCGGGAGTAGAAACTCCAGTTATTCGTGTAAACCGAGTTAACGAAACTATTGAAAATAAAAATATAACGCAACATGATAAAACAAAATACAAAGTAGATTGTCAAACTCCAGGCGTAACTATAAAACTGTCAACTAAAGAAGAACAACCTACTTACTTAAAGTTGATAAATAATGGCGGTGATAATGTAGTTATGGCACGACAAGGTTTGATTGCACAAAAAGTTCAAACACCACCACCTGTTTTTGAAATTAAAAAACAAAATTTACCAGTAGCACAAAATAACAATACAATTGCAAAAAAAGAAGAAAAAGAAATTGGAACTGCTTTTAATAAAAATTCACCTACTTCGAACACAGGTTATAAAATCCTTATTGGCGCAACGGCAGAAAAAAATGGAGCAAAATCTCAAGTGGCGTATGAATCTGCAATGAGAACGATTATCATACTTGAAGAAGTTGGTGGAAATAAATGTAATAGTATCAATAATGCTGGTATTAATAAAGATTGTCGTTGGGTGCGTGGAGGAGATGATGTTTCTGGCGGTGTTAGTACAGCAGATTTTCCATTTTCTTGGAATACAAAAGAATATGATAAAATTAGGGGAATGACACCTCTTTCTAACGAAGATAATAATACTTGGTATTTTATAACTTGGAATATTAATACTACAGCGTATGTGCATTTTTTTGCAGGCGATATTCCTGATGACGCAGCGACAAAAGGACCAAAGAATTGGTTGAGTAGTTCGTGTGGATGGGTAGGTCTAAAAGAAGATACTCCAGCATATCCTGGTGAGTGCACAATTTTTGCAACAAATGCTACTGAACTTTTTAGCGGATACAAGTATTTGTATGGTGGTGAGGATGGAAAAAAACATTATGGTTCTCGCTAGTAAAATTTGAATGTACCAAATTGAATTATAACGCACTATTGCTTATAGTTTGTTATAATTTGCTTTTGGCACAAGATATGTTTTTAGAT
>CAZOTD010000241.1:0-1872 GCA_964582685.1 uncultured Treponema sp.
ACTTTATATAATGTACATTCTGTCTACTAAATTAAATCATATATTTTTCAATCTTAAAATAACTAGTTTTTATTTTTTTATCGCCTATTTACTATACGTATTATTCCAGTTTTAGTTTTAAAATTTTAACATTTTTCTTGAAATTTATTGATTTAAATTCTTGACTTTTATATATTGTTGTATGCTTTTAAATATTTTTGCTCAACTTTTTACTTTCATTGGTTCTCTATGTCTTTTACTTTTTGGAATGAATATGCTTTCAGACGGTATTCAAAAAGGTGCTGGAAGTAATTTGCAAAAGTTGCTTGGAAAAATTACTGGCAACAGATTTGCTGCCGTTTTGACTGGAGTTGGCGTAACTGCAATTATTCAGTCATCAGGTGCAACAACTGTTATGGTTGTTAGTTTTGTTAATGCCGAAATTCTTACTTTAGAACAAGCAATTGGCGTTATATTTGGTGCAAACATTGGAACAACTGTAACTGCCTGGATAGTTTCTTTTTTTGGTTTTAATTTTTCTATTTCTGCTGCTGCCATTCCTCTTTTCGGTTTAGGATTTATTCTAAAAAAATTAAAACGATACAAAATTCATAATTTTGCAGATTGCTTTATGGGATTTGCTTTACTTTTTATGGGCTTAGGCTTATTAAAAGAATCTCTTGCTTTACGACCAGAATCTGTTGCCTTTTTAGCGGACATTGAAAAACTTGGATTTTTTGGACTTATTCTTGGCGTTTTAATTGGAACTGTAATTACTGCTCTTATTCATTCTTCTTCTGCATCAACAGCAATCGTTTTAACAATGGCAGCTAATGGTTCTTTAAGTTGGCAAATGAGTGCCGCAATCGTTCTTGGAAGCAATATTGGTTCTACAATCGATGCCGTAATGTCTGCATTTGGAGCTTCAACAAATGCAAAACGCACTGCCCTAGTTCATGTTCTTTTTAATGTTATAGGAACTTTGATTGCCTTGATTTTCTTTAAACCATTTTTGACATTTATTGATCTTATTGTTCCTGGAACTCCTACTGAAAATATTACAACTCACATTGCAATGCTTCACACAGTTTTTAATGTTTGTGCAACTTTACTATTTATCGGTTTTGTAAAGCAAATTGCTACTATTGCAAGAAAACTTATTCCTAATAAACCTAATGTCATGAGTGAACATTATGTTCTTCCAACAATTCTTCCGCCTTCTCATATAAGTGCAGATTTGTATGGATTTCAAATTGAAAAAGAAATTTCCAAAATGACAGTTAAAGTTATGGAAATGTTCGATATACTTTCAACTGTTGTCAACAAAAAAGAAGACATTGAAAGTCTCGAAGAAGAATTAATCCAAATTGATTTTTATGAAAATTATATTGATGAAATGAATGATGCAATTACGCATTTTTTACAAACCTGTTCACGACTTCCTAATGCAAATTCAACTGAACGAAAACATTTTTCAAAACTTATCTTAATTACAGAAAATCTTGAAAATCTCAGTGATGAATGTTCTTCAATTATGTATGCCTTAAAAAAATATATTTTGAAAAAAGATTTTAAAGTTAATAATAAAGCATCAAAGAAAATTTCTGAATATCTTGAACTTGTTCGTACTTTTTTTGAAGAAGTTTGTATTAATCTTGTACTCGGTTTTTCTGACGACCAAAAATATAAATACGAAAATCTTGAACATGATATTGATAAAACAAAACGTAAACTTAAAAAAGCAAGTCGTCATCGCATTGAAGCTGGTAGCGATGTAAAAACCGAACTTGCCTACATTGATCTTGTAAGAAAAATTGAAAAGGCTGGAGATTGTATTTACGCAATTGTTTCAACCTTTACTGATTAAATATTAAAAAAATATCACTATTGACT
>CAZOTD010000242.1:0-1870 GCA_964582685.1 uncultured Treponema sp.
CTTTAAGACGTAACGCCCAAGTTATATTCATAAGTGAATAATGATTTGCAATAATTTTTTGTGCACTTCCTTTTTGCGATTTAGGAAGTTTTTGAATAGCAGCCCAGATTTTTTTTACAAATTGAGTATCAATTTTGTTGGCAAATAAATTTTCTTCTTTGAGAGAAGGAATTTTATTAAACCAAGAAAGTTCTGTTTTGTCAGTCATTTTTGCAAGATCTGGCCATTTTTCATAATTAATTATATTAAAAGGTTTAATTTGCAAAAATTCAATTTTGTCAGTTTTTCCGCCAGCAAGTTTTCCGCTAGCAAGTTTTATATTTTCAAAATCAAACCATTGAAGAAGAACAACAAGAACTTCGTAAGGCTTTGAATAAAGATTTACAAAATTCTTATATTCTTCGATAAATTTTTGTACGGCTTTTTTTTCAATTGTTTGAGCAAGAATTGCTTGCGGAACTACAGGAACTTCTTCTGTAAAAATAAGACTCCAAAGTTCTTGAAGTGATTTAGCATTAAAAAGATTTACTGCTCTTGAACCGGTAAATGATTTTGCCAGCATTCCACTTGCTTTCGCATATATATAACAGGACGCTCCAGTTCTATCCATAATTATCGCCTATGCCTTCAAAATATTATCCAAAAACGCATTAAAAGCATTTACATCTTGATTTGCTTGTAGAATTTTATTTTTGTAAGATTCAATTTCGTTATTATGTTCTGTTTGATATTGTTGATTCTTTTCATTGTATTCTTTTTCAAGAGTTTCAACTAAATCTCGATATTTTGCAGAAAAAATCTCATCAGCTTTGGCTTTTGCAGCCATAGTTCTTCGTTTGCTCTCAACTTGTGCATCGTCAATAAGAGTTGTTGCTTGGCTCTCAATTTCTAACAAATGATTAATAACATTAATTTCATTTTCCGCCATTGTCTTACTCCAAACCTGATTGTTCTTTTTTTAATTATAATTCATCCTCTGCATCTACAATCGCTTGAATAACTTGTGCGCTTGTAGTTTTTTCCATAATATTTTTATAGAAATCTGGGTTTCTAAAAATATATGCAAGATGTTGCATAATATTTAAATGAATTGCACCATCTTCTCCAGGAAAAAGGAACATAAATATTAAATGAATAGGTTTTCCATCTGGAGAATCATAATCAATTCCTTGTCTGCTAATTCCAACAGCACAAATTGGTTCCTTGATTTTAAAACTAATTGCATGTGGAACTGCAATTCCAAAAGCTACACTTGTTGGCATTTTTGATTCGCGTTGCAGTAAAGAATCAAGAACTTCGCTACGATTGAGAGTTGGACAAAGCGAAACTAGAAGTTCTGTCATTTCTTCAAAAAGTTCCTCTTTATCCTCACTTTCAAGTTGAAGCTTTACCGCTTCTTGTTTTAACAATTTTTGCAACATAATTTTATCTTAAATCAATTCCTTAATTTTACTCTTGAACTTCAAAAGTTGCATCAGATGGTTGTTCCACATTTTTCTGTTCTTCAAGAGCATTAAGAACATCATTTGCATTAACTTCTGAATTTGCATTTATTTCTAAAGATTGTTCGTTAACAATTGAATCGTTGTCAACAGATGGCTTTTTATAAAGAAAAGCAATTGAAAATGCTACAATAAAAAAAAGTGCAACAAGAACAAAAGTTGTCTTATTGATAACACTTGCAGAATGTGAACCGAATGCCGCAGAACCCGAACCAGAAAGTAATCCGCCAAGCCCACCACCTTCATCATTTTGAATAATAACAAGAAGAATAAGCAAAACGCTGATAATTGCAAACAAAACGATAAGAGCAACTCTTAATGCTTCCATAAATAACTCCAGAGAGGCAAAAAATATGCCTCGTAATTTA
>CAZOTD010000243.1:0-1103 GCA_964582685.1 uncultured Treponema sp.
TATAAAAGCTGGTCAGGCTTCTTTATTTTGTTCACAATATTATTTATACTGCGTTCGTGCGTTGAGATTGAAACATTTTCACCATCAATAGAAACTACAACTGATTGAACTCCGTGAACTTTGTCATCAATTAAAAAAGATTTTGCATAAATGTGATTATCTTCATTTTCACCAAAAACATTTTCTTTGTGTTCGTTAATAATTAAATCTGGATTTTTTAAAGTGTCGTGAACTGCTAAAAGAAGATTTTGCCGTTCTTTTTCTTCAAGTTTTTCAAATTGATTTGCTCCCATTTTTACGCTTTCAATAGGTGTAGTTATATAACCTTCTGGAAACAGTTTGTTATAGTTATCTCTTGTAAATTCAACTTTTTCTAAAGGAACAGCGACTTGCAAAAGAGCATCTTTTAATGCTTCCTGGAGAGGAATTTTGTTTTCTTTCTGCTGAATATGCAACTGTTCGTTTAATTTGAATTCATTCATTAAATCTTTCATTGGCGTTGCAAGAAACTTTTTCATGCTTTCGGCTTTGATAGATTCTGAAATATAATTTTCACTTCCGAGCTCTGGAGAAAAACCGAATTCTTTTGCGACAAATTCATTCACTTCATTATCCCAATCAATTACTGAATTTTTTGCGTTTTCTCCGTTGTCTTTGGCAATGCGCTCTAAAACTTGTTGTGCAAATTTTCCACAAATTCTTGCATGACATTCGCTTAAAATTTCATCCTCGTTGTTTTTAATGTTCTGGTAACTTGGATCATTTACAACTTCATTCCAAAGATTTGTCTGCTTAAAAATATTCTTCCCTTGTTCCCAAAGATTTGGATTTACATTTTTTGTGTAATTGTCCCAAAGATGAGTGTATTCATGGGCGAGAACATTTGAGTTCATCAAATTTTTATCTGCATAGATTTGTCCATTATAAGCAAAACCATAAACTTCTCCATTTTCTGTCATCATGTATTGAACACGATTATTTATATTCATTTCTCTATCATCAAAAATGATGTAATTGGAATTATCCATTTCCATTCCGACATAACCTATTTTTCGAAGGAATTCACTTGCTTGTTTTTGTGAATTGAATACTTTATTTGAAAG
>CAZOTD010000243.1:1113-1870 GCA_964582685.1 uncultured Treponema sp.
TTTTTTCCAGTATCATTTCTGGAAACTTTCCAGTCCGAACCGATTTTCTTCAGTTCATCATTTATTCTGTTTGCACTTTCAAGCCCAACAGTTTTGTCATAAAAAAGATAATTTGTTCCATCATTGTCTGGAATCTCAACAGAATAAAGATAAGTTTGTTCTCTTTTGTAATTGATAAGATTAAGATTGCAAAGCGTGATAAGTTGGTTTTGTTCTTTTACAAGCGTTGAATTTTCTTTTACATTTGAGTTTACAATTTGATATAATAATTCTTCCTGAGAAGGATTTGATATTTGGTTTACAACACTTTGCCAATATGGACTAAACTTCCGTTCCTGCAAAAATTCTTGCAAAGGCTGCTCGTTTATATAAAAAGAATCCCCATATTTTTTTGCTGCAATTTTAAGTCCTAAGTTTTTTGCATTCTCTTTGTTTATTGATAAAACATAAGCACCATAACCATTAAATGATTCATAATTTTCAATATTTTGGTTTGTTCCATAATGTGCTGCCATTTTCTGAACTTCAATGCCAGCATCCAAAATAGACTGCATTTCACTTTCATCAGTGATGACATTGATATTTGCATTCTTGAGTTTTTCTAAAACAAGTTCTGTTGCAATTTGTTCTGAAGATTTTGAAAGTCCATTTTCCATAATTTTGTTCTCCTTGAGTTCTTGTTTGACAGATTCTGAATTGCGTTGTATATTTTCATTAAGCGAAGTGGTTGATGATCGCAACATGGTAGCGATGGAGG
>CAZOTD010000244.1:0-1855 GCA_964582685.1 uncultured Treponema sp.
ACGGAACGCCGTTTTTCGATAATTTCAAATAAATCTGCTTTCATTTGCACCTCGCGTTTTTTATACTGACTTAGGTTTCCTCGATTCCTATCATTTTTTTCAAGAGCGTAATTAGGCGTTCTCTTTCTTTGTCTGACAACTTTTTTGTAAATTCTGCCTCAAGGTTTGCTCCAATTCTTTCAAGTTTTTTCCTTTGTTTTAAAGCTAAAGCAGAAGGAACAATAAACCGACTTCTAGTATTATTGGGATTTTGTTGATATTCAATCAAACCTTTTTTTTCAAGATTTTGGACAATCCCAATAATCGTAGGGTGCGACATTGAATAATATTTTTCAAGATCAACAATTCGAACTTCACTTTCTGTATATAAGTACTTCATTACCTTGTACTGTGCAGCCGTAAGATCGAATTCTTCCAAAACAGCATTAGCAATCTTGTCAAACTCCAGTGTTGCTTTCTTTACCAAAATTGCTACTTTATCTAATTTCATATCACCTCTTAATCTATTTTTATTATAGTAGGATACGACTAAATTGTATTGTCGGATACGACAATTGTCAATAAAAAAAAATAAATATTTTTTACTGATTTTTAACGAATTATTCAAATAAAAAAAACCTGCAATCATCAAACTAGAATGACGCAGGCTAATTTTTTTGATGTAAAAAAAATATGATAGAATTTATTTTTCAAGTGTATAAACTTACATACGAATAAAATTTGTTACAAATCTTTGTTTTTCATCAGACGGCTCTTGTATGCCAGCAATTTTTCCAGCTTCTTTTAATTTTAAAAGCCATGCCATATTTCGTCCAAGATACCGCATAATTTGAAGACCTTCAGCATCTTGTTTTACTTCTTCTGGTGAATTTCCATGTACCATATTCCAATATCGCGAAGTTACTATCGGCATTTGCTGGTGAAAAAAATACTTATTAATTTGGTCAAGTGCTGCAGTTGTTCCTGCACGTCTTGCCGACACAACTGCGGCAGCAGGTTTAAATCTAAAAGGATGAGGCTCTTTAGCCGATGAAGAAAAAAAGGCTCTGTCCATAAAACTCATAAGACTTCCATTCATTCCAGCATAATAAACAGGCGAACCGAAAATAAAACCGTCAAAATCTAAAGCCAACTTTGTAAACTCATTTACTTTATCATCAAATACGCACTTTTTTTTGTTTGCACATTGGAAGCAACTAATACAACCTCCGATTGCCTTATTTTCAATCCAAAAGAAATCTGTTTCTATTCCTTCTTGATTTAATGCAAAAGCCACTTCTGATAAAGCGGTATAAGTGCAACCTTGTTTGTGTGGACTGCCATTAACCAATAATGCTTTCATAACTTACCGTCCTTTTTGTCTATGATTTACTGTTTTAGTTTTCAAATATGAAATAAATCTAATATGGATTTTGCAACAATTACTATTGTTTAATTCTTCTTATTCATCGTCTTCGTACACTTCTTGTATAAGTGGGAATGTACTCCAAGCCTTTGGCCAGCCACAGTAAAAAGCAAGTTGAGTTACAATTTCAACAGCTTCTTCTTTCGTTATACCATGTTCCTTGCCAAGTGCAAGATGACTTTTAAGTTGAGGATAAAGTCCTGCCGAAAAGAGAGCAGCAATCGTAATCATACTTCTGTCCCTTGCAGAAAGTTCTTTTTCTCTCGACCAAACTTCTCCAAACAATACATCATCGTTTAATTGAGCAAACTTTGGTGCTATTTTGCCCAAGTGCTGTCTTCCTGCTGTCTGTTTTTTTGCCATACAAAAGTCTCCTTAATAAACAAAGTATTCATATTATGATGGTTATAACAAAGTAAAATCTGTAAAATAAAATTTATTTATCTTATT
>CAZOTD010000245.1:0-1826 GCA_964582685.1 uncultured Treponema sp.
CATCTATAATCTCGATATAATTCTTTATAATATAAAGAATTATATCGAGATTGTTTACTAACGAATTAAAATATTTTGATTTTTGACAAGTTTTTTGAGCATCAAAATTGACTATCCACTTATTTTTAGACAATAAGTACAAGTTTTACACAAGTTATCCACAATTTTAAAGCACAAATTAATTGATAAAAAAAGAACAATTATAGATTAAATAAAAGTTCATTAGATAATCCGCTTGATATTCTAAGAAAGCAACTTAAAACTTAAAATAGTAAAAAAATCGAGATGGTCAAATTTAATTCTTAACCAAGGAATACTTGACCTTGAGCATCAATTGCAAGAATTGATTTACATTCAGAACATCTAAAACGCCCCGCTCGTGATGTTTTAAGACGTTTTGAACAAACTGGACAAGAAAAAATTTTAGGAAATACATTTGCAACAACAGGAGAATCATTTTTAAAAAATGCAATTGCTTCTTCATTTGAATTTTTAATATTAAAGAATTGTGCAAAACCTAAAAGTTGAAATACTTCATAAACCTTTGCGGGAATTTCCAAAAGAACAATATCTCCATTTTTTGATTTTACCATTTTCAAAAATGCTGTAAATAACCCAATTCCTGTTGAAGAAACATAATTAAGAGCAGAACAATTAAAAATCAAATTGATGAAGCCTGCTTCGATAATCTTTGTAATTCTCTTTTGAAAAAAACTTGAATTATATGTATCAACATACCCGTTTAAAATAATGACGATACAATTAGGCACATCTTCAATTTTACTAAGAGTAATTTTTAGGCTGTCATCTTTTTCGTCATCAAATCCAGGAACAATATCGTTATTATGCGTCATACTTCTCCCACTAATAAACAACAAGTTAAAACCAGTAGCAAATATTATAAAAATAGTACTTCAATATTAATAAATTGTCAAATCAGAATTACTTCAAATATAAATCTTTTATTCCGACGCAAACATCGAATTTTTAATCGGTGCTATGAATAAACTATTAGTTTTGTGGAATAAAACTTTTAAACATGATATTTTTTTACAATGAATCTTGAAAACATATACATTGTACTTTCTCGCCCAGAAGAAAGTCGAAACATTGGTTCGTCTTGTCGAGCTATGGCAAATAACGCAATTAAACATCTTCGTATTGTAGGCAAAAAAGAAGATTTTGATGAACAGCAAGTAAAAACTCTAGCAATTCATGCTGTCGGAATTTGGGAAAATTGCAAATTCTTTTCAAGCATCACAGACGCTATAAAAGATTGTATGGTTGCCTTTGGAACAACTCGGCGCAAAGGAAAAAAACGATGCGACACTTACTATTTTCCAGAAGACGCAACAAAAAAAGCCGATGAGCTCACTTCGAACAATGCAAAAGTTGCCATAGTTTTTGGCAACGAACGAACAGGATTAACTGACGAAGAAGTCAATGAATGTACTGGAATTGTAACAATTCCATCTTGCAATGATTTTGCATCTTTAAATTTATCTCATGCAGTTCAAATTATTTGCTATCATTTATTTCGACAAAATGAAAAAACACAAAAAGGAATTTCAGGTTCTGGAATAATTCCTGTTTCTCTCGAAAGGATTGAATATTCGGTAAAAACGATTACTGATAATCTTGAAAAAATCGGATTTTTTAAAATCGCTGGAAGAGAAAATCAAGAACGATTTTGGAAAGACATTTTATCAAGAGCGTCGTTGTCAGAAGGTGAAATTAAATATCTTGAAAAAATTTTTACAAAAACTTCTGGACTTATAACAAAAAAATTAAAAGAAGAAAATTAGATTTCAAAGTGAATATCATCT
>CAZOTD010000246.1:0-1772 GCA_964582685.1 uncultured Treponema sp.
AAAATTTGCTTATATTTTCTAATTAAATCAATATATAAAATATCATAAAGAGAAAGTGATTGATCAATAAAAAATCTTTTTCTTCCAGGTTCACCAGTTACAAAATCCATATCATCGTGACAGAATAAAATACAAGGCATTGTATTAATAAGTTCTTTTCTGTCATGAATTATTTTTCCATTTTTTTCTATTCTTTTTTTTGAATTTTCAAAATATACATTTAATGTTTGTATGCTATCGTGTGAATTTTTATAAAGAGCTTTTATGCTAAAATCTTTTTGTCCATGTTTTACAATTTCAAAATCATAATGAGTTCTAAAAGAATTTCCGTATGCACAATAATAAAGTGATTCGAGAATATTACTTTTTCCTTGTCCATTTTCTCCAACAAAATAGACCTCCTTTGAAAGAAGGTCTATTTTTTCGTTTTGAAGATTTCTAAAATTATAAAACGAAATATTTAAAAACGGCATTAGTCCAAATTCATTGGCATAATAATATGGAAGTAATCACTTTCAGGTTCAGATTTTAAAGTAATTGCTTTCATTGCTTCAGTAAATTCAAAAGTTATTCGTTCTGTAGAAATAACTTTTAATGGTTCTTCAATATAAATGTAATTTAATGCCATTGTAATTTCTTGTCCATCATAACGACAAGGAATTTCTTCGTCGGCATTTCCTAAATCACTTTCTGGAGAAATTAAAGTTAAAACGCCAGGTTGAAGTTTAAAAATAACGCGCGAAACTTTTTTATCAATCATAATTGTCATTCGTTTTAGCGCAGATTCAAGTTCTTTTTTATCAACAGAAAAATTGTTTGTCTGATTTTCTGGAATTACTCTTTGGTAATTAGGAAATTGCCCGTCAAGAAGAAGTGAAGAATATTCGTAATTTCCAAATTTAACAAAGAACATTTTATCAACAACAGCAAAGAAAATATTTCCTTCAATTGGAGCATTTTTCAAAACACTATTTAAAACTTTTGTTGGAATAATTGCAGAAGGAAAATCATTTATATTTTGTGCAATTTCTTTTTCAATGTAAGAAAGTCGTCGTCCATCAGTTGCAACCATAATAAGTTTATCTTCTTTCTTTTCAAAATAAACACCTGTCATAAAATATCTATTACTATCTTCAGAAACAGCAAAAATAGTTTGAGAAATCATTTCTTTAAATTCTTTAGAAGGAACTTCATAAAATTGAATTCCATTTGTAGTTGCAATTTCTGGGAATTTATCACTTGCCATACTTTTTAGTTGGAATTTAATTTTTTTAGAAGTAGGACGAATTGTTACAATAATATCTTTCTGTTCAAATTCAATTTCTCCAGATGGCAAAGCAGAAAGAATACTCATAAATTTATCACAATAAATTGTTGTTGTTCCTTCTTCTTGAATGTCGACTGGAATTTTTGTAACAAAATTTACAGATGAATCTGAAGCCTTAATAGTTAAGCCATTATTTTCAGCAATTAAAAGAATATTTGATAGAATCGAACTTGGACTTTTATTACTGATGATTTCTTGTGTTATTGCAATTTCTTTAATCATTGCATCACGGTCAAAAGCGAATTTCATTTTATTCTCCCATAAAAAGTTAATTAGGAAATATCAATTTTCAAATTGACTTTTTAGTGCGATTTTGCAACAAAGTGAAAAATCGCAATTTATATATAAGTTTGCAACGCAAACTTTAAAAGATAAAAATTGACGTCATTTTAGGCAGTTTTTATCTTAAATTCCTTAACTCCTTATATTCTTAACAGAACTTATT
>CAZOTD010000247.1:0-1771 GCA_964582685.1 uncultured Treponema sp.
ATTATAAACATAGTATATAAATATATACAATGTTAGCAACTTTCTACAGATAAACTTGTGTTTATTTAAAATAATGTTTTTGATAAACAGAAATACTAGACTAAAAAATTGGACTTCATTATTATGTTATTCATATATATTATGTTTTTCAACTTTTACACACGGAGTTCATTCTAAAAATGAAGACAATAACAGGCGAAAATCTCTCAATTGATGATGTATGTGATGTTGCATACGAATGTGAACAAATTCAATTACCAAGTAATAATGACTTTTGGCAAACACTTGAAAAATCACGCAAATTCCTTGAAGACTATATTGCAACTGGTGTACCAACTTATGGTGTAACAACTGATTTTGGCGACAGTTGCCACAATCAAATAAGTGTTGATAAAGCAGGAGAACTTCAACGCGTAATTTGCACTTATCATGGAATTGGACTTGGACCAAAATTTGATCATGAAACTTCTCGCGCAATTGTTTTGGCTCGTTTAAACGGAAATATAAAAGGTGCCCATTCTGCAATTCGTCCGGAACTTGCAGAAATGATGGTGACACTTTTAAACAAAGACATTGTTCCAGTGATTCCACAACTTGGGTCTGTTGGAGCTTCTGGAGATTTAACGCCACTTTCTTATCTTGCAGCTGTGATTATGGGACAGAGACAAGTTTACTACAAAGGGAAAATTGTTCCAACAATGCAGGCTTTTGAGGCAGAACAAATAAAACCACTTCCAATTGAAGCAAAAGAAGGTCTTGCACTGATGAATGGAACTTCTGTAATGACTGCAGTTGCTTGCCTTGCATATAAAAAAGCTTATCGACTTGCAAAAATTTCCGATTTTCTTTCTGCAGTTACTGCAGAAATTATGCGAGCAAAAGATACGCCTTTTATTGCAAAAGTTAGTGAATTAAAAAATCATCAAGGACAATGTGATTCAGCTTCTTATATTTATGATATCATTAAAAATTCAAATCGTGTTTTTAAATACGAAGATTTTTTGAAAAGCCAAATCAAAAAACTTGATGGAAAAACTTTTCTTGCTCAAGAAAATAAAATTCAAGATAGATATTCAATTCGTTGTGCTCCTCAAATTACGGGCGTTTATCGTGATACACTCAAATTCGCAAAAAAATTAATTACTGAAGAATTAAATTCTGCAAACGATAATCCGCTTGTGGATTTAGAAGCAGGAAAACTTTACAATACAGGAAATTTTTATGGTGGTCATATTTGTGCAGCATGCGATTATCTTAGAGTTGCTCTTGCAAATATTGCTGACCTTTCTGATAAACAAGCAGAGGTTATCATTGATGGAAAATTTAATGGTCTTACAGAAAATTTAATTCCGCCTACTCCACCCGATCATCCACGTGCTGGACTTAGACTTGGATTTAAAGCTGCACAAATTACAATAAGTGCAATTCGTGGAGAAATTGCAACATATTGTTTTCCAGTTTCGCTGACAAGTGCACCGACTGAAGCATTAAATCAAGATAAAGTTTCAATGGGCACAATTTCTGCAAGAAAACTTACTGAGCAAATTGAACTTTTATTTTTGCAATACGCAACTCATTTGCTTGCTGCAATGCAAGCGGTTGATATTGCTGGCATTGTAGATTTTTCCCCTTTTACAAAACAAGTTCATTCACAAATCAGAAAAATTAGTTCTTTTGTTGAAGATGACAGAGAACTAGATGTTGATGCAGAAAATGTTGCAGTTTGGCTTAAAACAACCGAATTATTTGAATAAAAAATATTGCTATAAAT
>CAZOTD010000248.1:0-1746 GCA_964582685.1 uncultured Treponema sp.
TCTTAGTTTTGATAAGTTTTACTTCTCTTTTTGTTGGAGTAATCGATATTTCGCTAAAAGATTTGTTTGTTAAAAACGAAAATTTTAATTCACTTTGGACAGTTTTTTTTTGCTTCTCGATTGCCTCGCCTTTTGTCACTTTTGTGTACTGGAATAGGAATGAGCGTTGCAGGGCTTATTATGCAACAACTTTGTTCCAATAAATTCGTTTCTCCCACAACTGGTGCCACAATTAGTTCTGCTCAATTTGGAATTTTACTTGCACTCATTTTTATGCCAAATTCAAATCTATGGGGAAGAGCAATTTTTTCTTTTTCCTTTGCGATTTTAGGAACTTGGACATTTATCATGCGTCTGGAATGATGAAAATGGCTCGCAGACTTTGTGATGAACTTGAGAAAACTGTCGTTCTTGTTTTGCACGAAATAAATTATGCAGCGTTTTATTCTGATTATATTTGTGCTTTGGTCGATGGAAAAATCAAATCCTTTGAAACCGTTAACGACGTTATGACTAAAGAAAATCTTTCGGAAATTTACAAAGTGAATTTTGAAATGATGGAAGAAACATGCAGCCGGAAACTCCAAGCACAAGCAGGATGTCAGCATTGATTGGCGCGCGTAAAGCAAGTTTCATATTTTTAGTTCAGATTTTTTTCCTTTTTCTGCTGGTCAATCCACGATTTTTTATAATTTCCTTCGAGATAGTTTTTCTTTAAGTTGTCGTCTTTTCTTACGCCTCTTAAGTCTGACAGACGGAAAAGTTCGGATGAGTGATTTTCTTTCATATACGAAAACCAAAGTTGATCACGGCGAAGAAGACTTGTGTCGAGCAAATCGATGTCATGTGTTGTAAGAATAACTTGCGCATTGCTTTTTTTGTTTGAGTTGAAGATTTCTATGATTTTTCTGATGGCGGTAGGATGCAGATGCTGTTCAATTTCATCGCAGACAAAAATTTTGCCATTTTCAAAAATATCAAAAAGCGGACACAAAAACTGCAACAGCGACTGAATACCAGATGATTCTTCATTGTAGTCAACTGAAAAATCGCCGTAGTCAAGCTCAAGATGAGAAAAAGTAGCCATTTTGTTCATGGCAAGCTGCCTGAATTGCTCGCCAAGCTCAAGCGGAATTTCGTTTGGTGTTAAAAGTCTTTGTTCAACGTGAGATTTTATGTCTTTTGCATTTACGCCTATGCTGTTCAAAAAATCAAGAACTTTGCGCTTTGTTTCAGGATTTTTTTCAATTTGGTTTGCAGAATAGTCAAACCAGTTGTTCGGCCCTGGAGAAAAAATCACAAGATTTTGAGTAAAAAATGAAATCGCCTCTTTTAATTCTTTGTACGGAGTTTCTTGCGAAGCAAGAACTAAAATCAGTTTGTTTGTGTCGCATTTGTTGGTTACAATCTGGTTGATTTTTGTAAAAGCAAGAGGAACTGTGACAACGTTTTTGTTTCGCTCAAAAATAGAAGCAACTCGTCCGTTCGGCCAATATTCAAGCTGTTCTTTTAAAATCATATATCCTTTATATTCAAGAAAATATCTATAGCGGATTTCATTTTGAATAAACACGATTTCAAAACTTGTTGGTTCATCTAAAGAAAGTTTGTGCGGAATGTTGAAAAGCGGCTGCCCATGAAGAATACTCGGATTTGAAAGAACAATATTGTGCAAGAGAGAAAGCGCAACAAGAAAACTTGTTTTTCCAGAGCCATTTTCGCCAAAAACTGCGGAAAATCTAAGAT
>CAZOTD010000249.1:0-1731 GCA_964582685.1 uncultured Treponema sp.
GCTTGTCTTTGTAGCGTTTTAGCCTTTCAAAAAATTCAAATCGGAATATATCGCTTATACTTTGGATTATATTCCATTCTTTTAGGATTTACAAGCAAAAGATTGGAATGCATTCCGTTTCTTTGTCATTTCGAGAGCCTCAATGACCGATGTTTTATCTTCTCATCTTTTTTTTGAAGATTCTCTCAATTCACTGCGCGAAAAAGAAATGGTAGCAGACTTGCACAATAATAATCTTTTTGCTTTTGAAGACATTAAAACTGCCGTTACAAAAATTTATTAACAGAAATTTACTATAAGTAAAATTCAATTTTTTTAAAACAACTTTTCTTGAAACCTTATCAAACTTAAGGATATAATTTTAGTATAAATGTAAATGTGACTCGCTTTGCTTTTATTTGAGTTAGTACTTGTAGTACTTGCTGAGCAATTTTAATGCGGAGCACAGAAATGAGTTACATTATATGGAAAAGTGCGAAAAGCTTTGTGTATTAAAAAATGAAAGATAAAAATGTTCAACTGAAAAAGCAAAAATACGAACACATAATTCATCCGATTGTGCCTTTGTTCAACAGCGAATCAAAAATTCTCATTCTCGGAAGTTTGCCGTCTGTAAAATCTAGGGAGCAAAACTTTTTTTATGGACATCCGCAAAACAGATTTTGGAAAGTTTTGAGCATGATTTTTCAAGTTCCTCTTCCTTTGACAATCGAAGAAAAGAAAAATCTTGCTCTTTCTAATAAAATTGCAATTTGGGACACAATTTTTAGTTGTGATATTTGTGCTTCAAGCGATAGCAGCATAAAAAATGTCGTTCCAACAGATTTAAAGATGATTCTTGAAAATGCAAAAATTGAAAAAATCTTGTGTAACGGAAAAACATCTGGAAAATATTATGAAAAATATCAGATGAAAGAAACCAAAATCAAAGCACAAATTCTTCCTTCGACAAGTCCTGCAAATGCGACTTATTCACTTGAAAGACTTGTTGAAATCTGGAAAAAAAACTTGATTGAAGAAAAAAATTAGCCATAACATTAATCAAAAAAAAATTCCAGAGGTTAACAAAGAATTTATTGCGCCACCATAAGTTATAATGTTAACAAGAAAAATTTTCATTAGTGAACAGCAAAAAATTATCTGCACACTTGAAACAGCGCTTTAATTTTGTAAATCTTAAGAATCCTATTTTACATTATGCTCAAATTTTTGAATTCCAAACAAAGCAATAATGTAATGAACGCCATCAAGCAAAATTCCAAGTCCAAGCAAAATTGAAATTGCAGAAGAACCAACTATTGGTTTTGTAAGACTGAAAATTCCCAAAACAGCACTAACAATTCCTAAAAGCAAAAGAACCCACCAGGCACTAAAACCAACTGCCTTGTAATCAAATGAACGAACTGCAGCATCAACGCCTTTTATTAAAATCCAAATTCCAAAAATGTAAGGCAACGCTCCAGCAACAATAAGATTGTTCCCAAACAAAAATGTGCCGATTAAAATCTCTCCGATTGCCGCAAACAAAACTGTTGGACCGCCAAAAATCAGCCTTGCACCAAACAACCAGAATAAAAATGTAAAAATTCCAGCGAATGTAACTGAAAATCCTAAAAGCCATGCCAAAGAAACAAGAGTTGCTCCAGGATTTACCATAATTATAATTCCAGCCAAAATTAAAAAAATGCCAGAAATTCCCATAAAAATTTTTGAACTAGGTTTCATAAATTC
>CAZOTD010000250.1:0-1706 GCA_964582685.1 uncultured Treponema sp.
AGGCTGGCGGACCCGGCAGGCATAAAAATAAATCCTTATAAAAAAATAAGAAGACAAAAAATCTTCTTTTAATGAATGAAAAGCACAAAAAGTTTTATCCTTTAGTCTTTTAATATATCCGTACAAAAACGAATATATTCATATATTCGCATAAGAGAATATGCAAATATGTAATACCATATTTATTTAAATATACCATATTTTAGTATCCTTGTCATTATTTTTTAATCGAAGTAAAATATATAAAATGAATGAGGATTAATATGACTTCAATGACAGGATATTCTTATGTAGAAAGGAATTTTCAAAATGCAACTGTTTCGGTAGAAATAAAATCTGTGAATTCAAGATTTCTTGACTTGACAGTTAATATTCCATCTTTTCTTAATCCGCTTGAAAGAACTTTTAGAGCACTAGTTGTGCAAAAAGTTTTACGTGGAAAAGTTGATGTGATTATTCACATAAAAGAACTTGAATCAGATTTTGATATTCAAGCCGACACAAATGTTGCAAAAGCTTATTTTAATGCCATAAAAGATGTTTCTTTGGCTTGTGGATATTCTTCTGAAATTCCATTAAGTTTGATTATTAGTCAGCCAGGAGTTTTAAACACAAATAAAAATTATGATTTAGAAAAATATCAAGAAATTATTATTCCTGTTCTAAAAGACGCTCTTGAAAAATTTTGTGATGATAGAAATCGTGAAGGTGAAAATCTAAAAAAGGATATACTTTTAAAACTTTCAAAACTTCAAGAATGTGCGACATTTCTTAAAAAATGGCAACCAAAAATGGAACAACTTTTTAAAGAACAAATTACTTCAAAATTTAAAGAAATAGTTGAGAATCAAATTGATGAAAATCGAATTATGACAGAAACTGCGGCAATGCTCGTAAAATATACAATTAATGAAGAAATCGTAAGATTTCAAAGTCATCTTTCTGCATTGAATTCAGAAATCGAAAATAATCCAACTCCTGGAAAACGCCTTGATTTTCTCTGTCAAGAAATAAATCGAGAAATTAATACAATCGGAAGTAAAAACCAATTTGCAGAAGTTGGTGCAATTGTAATTGATGCAAAAGATTCCATAGAAAATATTCGCGAACAATCAAAAAATATTGAATAAAAAATTAATGTGATGAAATTTGAACGTTAAAAAATTATGAATGTTATGAGGAAAAAATGGAATATAAAATCAAAGATAACAAAGAACTTCGAATTGCAATTTCAGGAAAATCAGGTTGCGGAAATACGACTGTAAGTACATTGCTTTCAGAAATTCTAAAAATAAAATTAATTAATTATACATTTCGCTCGCTTGCCAAAGAGCGTTCAATGACACTTGCTCAAGTTATAGAAAATGCAAAAACGGATGACAGTTACGATAGATATGTTGATACACATCAAGTTGAACTTGCTCGCAGAGAATCTTGTGTTCTCGGAAGTCGCCTTGCAATCTGGATGTTAAAAGAAGCTAACTTAAAAGTTTATCTAAAACTTGATGAAGAAACTCGTGCAATGCGAATTTTAAAACGCGAAGGTGGAAACCTTGATGAAATTAAGAAATTTACAAAAATGCGTGATAGTGAAGATACAAGAAGATATAAAAAGCTTTATAACATTGATAATGAAAATTTTGAATTTGTAGATTTGATTATTGATACAGGTGTTAATAATCCCAATCAAGTTGCATCTATAATTT
>CAZOTD010000251.1:0-1668 GCA_964582685.1 uncultured Treponema sp.
AAATTTAATTTACTAATAAATATTTAATGACTGATTTTTTTTATTGAGGTTTTTATATGAAAATAGGAATTATCGGTTGTGGTTGGATTGCAATTCAGATGATTAACACTGTTGCAAAAATGAAAGGCGTAAAAGTTGATGCAGTTGCATCACGAGATATTTTAAAAGCAAATTCATTTGCAGAAAAATATGGAATTTCGAGAGCGTTTGGCAGTTACGAAGAAATGGTAAAATCTCCAGACTTAGATTTAATTTATGTTGCAACTCCACATTCTCACCATTTTGCACATGCAAAACTTTGTATCGAACATAAAAAAAATGTTCTCGTCGAAAAAGCATTTACAATCAATTCCCTTGAAGCAAAAAAACTTGTAAGATTGGCGCAAAAAAACAAAGTCTATCTTGCCGAAGCAATTTGGACAAGATACCAACCTTCAAGAAAAATTATTTCTGATTTGCTAAAAAGTGCAATTATTGGCGATGTTAAATATCTTACTGCAAATCTCGCTTATTCGATGGCATCAAAAGAAAGAATTATCAAACCGAGTCTTGCTGGTGGCGCTTTGCTAGATCTTGGAGTTTATTGTCTTAATTTTGCATTTATGTTCTTTGGAAATTCAATTGCAAAACTTGAATCTTCTGCCAAAATAACAAAAGGAATTGATCAAAGTGAATCGATTACGATTTATTTTAAAGATGGAAAAATCGCATATCTTAATTCAGCAATGAATGCTCGTTCTGATAGACAAGGAATTTTCTGGGGAGAAAAAGGTTATATTGTTGTAGAAAATATTAACAATCCTCAATCGATTTCAGTTTATGACACAGAAGATAAGCTTTTAAAAACTGTAAAAGTTCCAAAACAAATTTCAGGATATGAATATCAAGTTGAAGAAGCAAAATGTTTAATTGAAAAAGGAAAACTAGAAAGCGACTCAATGCCGCTTTCTGAAACAGTTTTCGTAATGGAAACTATGGACAAACTTAGAAAATCTTGGAAAATGATTTATCCTCAAGAAAAAAAGCATTAAACGATTTTAAGTTTTTGCAACTAAATGTTTACTTTTTGTAAGTCGTTTGTAGCAATAAATAAATGCAATTACGAGAAAAATATCTGCTAAAACCCAAGCGGCAGGAGAAGCAAATGTTGCCACGAAGTAGCCGAGTTTTGCTTTTTGTTCAAACAATGGCACAAAGATAAAACCAAAGGTACTTCGTGCAATCATTTCAAATATTCCAGATAAAATTGAAAGTGTTGGAAATCCCATTCCTTGAATCATAAATCTTGCAATGTTTACAATCGCAAGTGGAAAATAAAAACTGCTATTTGAAATTAAAAATAAATGGGCATTTTCGATGATGAATGTTTCTTTACTGTCAAGAAATAAAAGAGCCAATTTATCTCCAAACAAATAAAGAATTACAAATGCAAAAATTGAATACGCAAGTCCAATAATGCAAGAATCTTTAAATCCTGTTTTTAATCTTTCAAATTCCTTTGCACCTGTATTTTGACCTGCAAAAGTTGCCATAGTTGTTCCAAGCGAATCAAATGGCGCACAAAAGAACATATGAATTTTTATTCCAGCAGTTGCTGCGGCAACATACATAGTTCCAAGCGAATTAATTGAAGTTTGCAGAATTACACTTCCTATTGCTGTAATTGAA
>CAZOTD010000252.1:0-1639 GCA_964582685.1 uncultured Treponema sp.
GTTCGACTCCCTTCATCCGCTCTAAAGCGACCTAATTTTTGGTCGCTTTTTTTTGCCTTATTTTTTTTCAATTTTGAATTATTTTCTTAATATTAAATAAACGACTTTATCAAATAATACTTTTCCAAACCAAGATTTTTCAATACTTTGTTGTGCTATAAGAGGAACTTCTTCAATAATCATTCCATCAATTGAAACAAAAAGTTTTCCATATTCTTGAGCTGCTTCAACTTTTCCAAATAAAAATTTTGGTACAGAAAAATTTAATTCGACATCTTGATAACCAAAAAAATTAATAGGAACACATGTTCGCACTTGATAAGGAACAGTCAAAGTAATACTATCTTTTTTGCCTGCAAGAACTGGAATTGTACAAAAAAGTTCTGAAGGTTCAAGAATTCGTGTTTCGCGAAAAGTCGAAAAAGCATATTCTTGGAGTGTGATTCCATCAAGGCGCCGAAGTTTGTCCCCTTCAATTCTGTTTTTGCCAGGACCTTGCATAGTAACACTAAGATAACGTTCGCCGTTTCTTTTACAAGTTAATGCAAGATTATATCCACTTTCGTCAATATATCCTGTTTTTAATCCATCACATCCATCAAGCGTATTTAAAAGTCCATTTGTATTTTCATGTACAATTGGTGTCCAAATTGAATCTGGAATTTTGCCATCAAACACTTGTGCTGGTTTTCCATAATCTTCTAGAGCAATATTTTTTTCTGTTGGATAAGCAAATTTTTTTACGCTATGAAATTGTTCAAGACTTTCAGGATATTTTGTAATGTAAATTCTTGCAAATTTTGCCATTTCAGTTGGCGTTGTAATATTTTCTTCGCTATAACCAGAAGGTTCGACAATTTTTGTGTTTTTAAGGCCACAAAGTTCAATTTGAGAATTTACCTCAGAAATAAAATTTTCAATACTTCCAAATAAATGCAACGCAATTGCATAACTAGCATCATTTCCAGAACAAACTGCAAGTCCAGTTAATAATTCTTTCAAAGTTACCTTTTGATTTTTTCCAAGAAACATTAATGAAGAATATGGAGGCCACAAAGTTCAATTTGAGAATTTACCTCAGAAATAAAATTTTCAATACTTCCAAATAAATGCAACGCAATTGCATAACTAGCATCATTTCCAGAACAAACTGCAAGTCCAGTTAATAATTCTTTCAAAGTTACCTTTTGATTTTTTCCAAGAAACATTAATGAAGAATATGGAGGCATATTACTTGCCCAAGATTCTGGAGGAAGTGGCACAATTTCATCAAGATTTGCCTTCCCTTCACTAATTTTTTGAAAAACTGTATACATAAGGAACACTTTTGTCATTGACGCAAGAGGAATTATTTGGTTAGGATTTTTTTCGTAAAGAATATCTCCTGTATCACAATTAATAAGAATTGCAGAATTGGCATTTATATTAAGATTATTTTTTAATGTGCTATTATATGGCAAATAATGAAGAATTTCATTTCTGTCATAATTTTTTTCTTTAATTTTCTGAGCAAGTTCATTTTGCTGTTCATTCGTTAATTGAGTTTGCTTTAGATTTGAATTCGAAAGAAGGAATGATTTTCTAATTTGTGCTGTGCTTAAAATAATGATTATTAAAAGGGCAAAGCAAATAATTATTT
>CAZOTD010000253.1:0-1636 GCA_964582685.1 uncultured Treponema sp.
CTTCGGAACGGAGAAAAGCCTAAGAAATGGCAGAACCTGCTGACTGAAATACACAAACTTGCGAAAAATCCCAGATTTTAACGAGTCGGAACAGTAATCGGAAGAACGCCTGTCGCTTCGATTTTTCCAGCGCAAACAGCAGACAAAGCCATAAAACTAAAAGGCGAATAACTGTAACCAAACAAAACAGTATCTGCCCAATCAAGTTCAAAACTCAAAACTGGCGACATAATAGAAAATACGACAATTTTTTTTCCACGCGATTGAAGTGGTTTTAATGCAAGTGCTGTTCTATAAGAATTGCGATCCCAAACACAAACAAAAATTGTATCAACTTCGGAAGAACGGTTTGTAATAAGATTTGCCGCATATTGTGCTTCGTTTTGTCCAAGATAATAACTCATACGAATATCAATCGTTTCGTGATAATATTTTTTCATTTCAGAAAAGAAAGCAGGCTCAGAACCGGCAAGAATTACTTTTTGATTTTCTTTTGGAAAATATGGAAGTTCGCCTTTTTTATAAATTGTAATTGAACGACACGCTTGTTCAAAGAAAAAATCTTGACCATCAGAGTTTGGAATTTCATCATCAAGTTTTGAAACATTTGGAAACAATGGTGCTGCCTCAGTGTTCTTAAAATAATTCAACTTGACTTCGATTACACGACGAGCGGCAGTTTCTACTTTTGCACGGAATTGTGGAACTTCTTTCATTCGGGCAAGATTATTAGTCCAAAGCGATTCGTTTAATTGTGCCGTTGTAGAAGAAATTAAAATATCATTTCCCGCTTCGATTGCAAGTCTAAACGCATTTGAAAGTGAACCAGCAAATAAAGTGTCACCATTCATCATCATATCGTCTGTAATGATAAGTCCTTTATAACCCAACTGTTTTCGCAAAAGTTCAATCAAAAAGAATTGTGACAAAGACGCAGGTTCTCCATTTTCTCTAATTTTTGGAAAACTTAAATGCCCCGACATAATTGCAGGAATTCCAGAATTAATTAAATACTTAAAAGGAACAAGTTCTCGATTTGAAAGCGTTTCAAAATCAGCATCAATTTTAGGCAAAAAAACATGCGAATCATTTTCTGTATCGCCGTGTCCTGGAAAATGTTTTGCAGTTGGAATTACACCTGCTGCCATACTTCCTGCCGCAAACGAAACTCCAAGTATTCCCGCTTTTTTTGGTTCCTCACCAAAAGAACGAGTTCCTATAATCGTGGAATTTTGGTCTGTGTACAAATCAACTGTTGGTGCAAAATTCAAATTAATTCCAAGTGCTGCAATTTCGCGACAAATGTAATAACCAGAATACCAAGAATCAATCGGAAGCCCGCCAGCACCAATACTCAAGTTTCCAGGCGTAACGCTTGTATTTCCTTTTACATGACGAATCCAGCCGCCTTCTTGGTCGGTTGCAACAAACAAAGGAATTTTAAATCGGCGGCTTTGCGCTTTTTCTTGCAATGCTGAAATTGACTGAGCAACAAGTGTTGTATTATCAGTATTCCAACCAAAAACTTTTACACTTCCAAGCCCTCTGTCCTTGACCCAAGAGTTTAAGAGTGCCGACGGTTCAGCACCAGCCCAACCAAACATCAAAATTTGAGAAAGCAATTCTTCGTCTGTCA
>CAZOTD010000254.1:0-1616 GCA_964582685.1 uncultured Treponema sp.
ACTTAAAATGGCGTGGCTTAATAAAAGACATTGCAGGCGAAGAAAGCGATTTGCAAAAAGTTCTCGACGGAACACCATTTTCTTTTTATTGGGGAACTGACCCGACAGCAGATTCACTTCATCTTGGACATTACTCTTCTTTGTGCATGGCAAAACGGCTTGCAAATGCTGGACATCATCCAGTTCTACTTTGCGGAGGCGCAACAGGAAGAATCGGAGATCCAAGACCGACAGCAGAACGAGAAATTATTTCTGAAGAAGCAGTAAAGAAAAATATCAACGGAATCAAAAATCAAATTTCTTCGCTTGTTCCAACTGCCGAACTTGTAGACAACTATGATTGGCTTAAAGATTATACATTTCTTGAATTTCTTCGTGACATCGGAAAATACATAAATGTCAATTATATGCTAGACAAAGACATTATCCGTCGCCGACTAGAAAACGGAATTACATTTGCAGAATTTTCTTATATGCTTCTTCAAGGTTATGACTATCTTCATCTCTTTAAAGAAAAGAATTGTATTATGCAAGTTGCAGGAAGCGACCAATGGGGAAACATCACAACTGGCGTTGACCTTATCCGTAAGATTGAAAACAAAACTGCGTATGCATTTACAATGCCATTAATTCTTGATCCAACAGGAAAAAAATTTGGCAAATCAGAAGGCAACGCACTTTGGCTGAACAAAGAAAAAACTTCGCCTTATGCAATTTATCAGTATTTGATTAATTCCGATGATTCAAAAGTTTTGGAATATCTTAAAGTATTTACATTCCTTGCACGAGAACAAATCGAAGATATTTATGCACAGCAACAAGCATCACCAGAAACGCGCATTGCTCAAAAAACACTTGCCTGGGAAGTTGTAAAAGACATTCACGGAAAAGAAGAAGCAGACAATGCAGTTCTCGTAAGTCAAAAATTGTTTGCCGGAGATTTTAAGGGACTTTCTGTAAACGATATTATGGAAGGATTAAAAGGCGTTCCATCGTTTGAATACAAAGACGAACTTCCTTTAATCGATGTTCTTGTCAACAACAAAATTGCAACAAGTCGCAGAGAAGCACGCGAATTTATTACAGGCAAAGCCGTATCTGTAAATGGCGACATTCTCACAGACGAAACACAAATAATCAAAAAAGAAATAGCGATTGAGGGCAAAATTATTATTTTCCGACGTGGCAAGAAAAAATACTTTATTGCACAAATAGTCTGATTTAAAAATCTACCTTAATAATGCTGGCTTTGTTAAAAAGTTCCTTAAAAAACACACAGTTGATAGGCAAGTTCGTGCAACGAACTTGAAGTAAAAAGCGGTTGTGTCGCTTTAGCGACTGTACCACTTTAGCGACCGCTTTTAAACGTCAGCATTAAAAAACAGCAAAAGAATTTTTGAAAAAAAAGCTATTGCAAAATTGGAATTTTCTAGTGTATAATCGTTGAACAATTACAAAAGGTTTTGCAAAACAAAAGGTTTTGCAAAACAAAAGTTTTTTCAAAAAAATATAAAAAAAACAGCAAAACCTCTTGACAAAAAAATCGGAGATACATAATTTTGAACAGAACAGAACAGAACAGAACAGAACAGAACAGAACAGAACAGAACAGAACA
>CAZOTD010000255.1:0-1600 GCA_964582685.1 uncultured Treponema sp.
AAAAATCATCGCCAGAAATTATGATTTTTCCATCGGAAACAAGAGTTTCTGCATTACGTAATTTTTCAATTCTATTTGCTTTTTCCCAGTCGCCGAATTTTGAAATAAATTCTTTGCTGTGAATATAATCATCATTTTGTTCATTAGTAATTTTAAGAGATCTTTCAAGTTGAGCAATTTTTTCATCTCGTAATTGCACTTGTGTTTTTAAATTATCAATTGATTTTTCAAGTTTAGCTGTTTGTTCTTTTGTAATATTCTTTTCAATGTAATTTGTAAAGTTTATTAGTGATTCTTTATCTAATTTATAATTTGTTGCATTATCAATTAATTTTTCAATCATTGATTGTGGTCTTGTTTCTTCTTGCCCAGTTAATTTCTGAGTAAAAAACTTTTTTTGAAACTCAACACCAAAGTTTTCATAAAGATTTGCTTTTTTAGCATCTTCTGTGGAAGGATACCAACAGTTATTCTTTTTTGACCATCGATAACCATTTTCTTTGAGATAATCTACCATTTCCTTTGAAGGTTTACCATCAATAATGCGAAAATTATCATAGTCATATAGTGTTTTAAAAATTTCAAGTTCCATAAAATTTTTCGTTAATATACAAAAATAAGGTTTGTTACCCATTCAAACCAAACCTTATTAAAATGTTATTCTCTTTCTATTTCCTGTTTGTTTTGTTGTTGAGGTTTTTCATGTATTTGCTGAAGACCACGTTCTTTTTTCACAGATTGAATTAATTCTAATCCCTTTTTATCTGATTCAAACATTATGTCAGAAAGTTTTGGAATTGCTGGATTTTTTTGTGCTGAAGATTTGACTAATTCATTGTTACAAATTTCAAGCATATTCTGTTTGAATTGGGCTGCAACTTCTGGAGTAACTTGAATAGTTGCTCCACTTTTTGCCGAAGCTAGATAAGCTGGAAGATATTCAGATGCAGAATTAATTTTTATTGTTTCATTTGAAAGTTCGTTTTGAAGTTTTAGTTTAGACTTTGATTGTTTTTCAGAAAACTCAATTAACTTTTCAGGATATAAAGTTTGCTCAGGGAAAAAATATGACGACCCATGAACTTTTCCATCTTGTCCCGAAAAATTGAAAGTAAGACCTTTTTCATTTTCTAGAACTGTATTATTTGATTTGTCCATACTGTTCTTTGTACCAACTACAGTACTTTTATAACCAGCTTTTTCTCGTGTTAATTGAGCAGGAATTAAATCTTTTGCATTTAAAACCCAACCTGTATTAGCATTAGTAATTGGAACTGCTTTTAAAGTTCCATTTTTGTCAGGCAACAAAGGTGAGTTTTCATTTTCAAGACTTTCTTTGATTAATTTTGCATTATGCTTTATAGCATAAATTCCAAACCATTCATTTTGACTTGGTTTTAAAGTTTGGGTATCCATAAGATACCTCCTTTCATTTTTTTCTGTTCTTTTTAATTGATATGCTAGGAGATCCGCACAACACTTTTAAAACAGATTGAGATTTTTTCTCTGTACAGAGAAAAAAGTTATACAAATATTAATTGATTTTTGTACAACTTGATAATATTATAATATACAAATAGTTATTTGTACAATATAATAT
>CAZOTD010000256.1:0-1552 GCA_964582685.1 uncultured Treponema sp.
GCGCAAATTGTCAAATTTGTGCGATGCTGTTTTCGTGCACAAAAGCGCACAGTTGATAAGCAAGTTCGTGCAACGAACTTGAAGTTAAAAGCGTTTTCGCCACTTTAGTGACTGCGCTATTTTAGCGGCCACTTTTAAACGTTGGAATAATTTTAAAATGGAAACAAATTATTTTGCTGTTTTCAACTTCAATAGAATTAAATTATATAACTTGCTCTATTTCGTTCAGTTTCAAAAACATCAACACGATAAAGAAGTTGTTCCAAATTTTTAGATAGAGAATTAAGTTTGTCAAAGATAAATTTTGCGATTCGTTCGGCACTTGGATTTTGTTCAAAAATGTATTTTTCGTTTTCGCACAATTCGTTTAAATTTGTGTGATCAAGTTTTGAAAGAACTGTTCTTAGTTCTTGCTTCAAAATTGAAAAATCATACAACATTCCGCCTTCATTTAATTTTTCACCTTTTAAATAAACATAAACTTTATAATTGTGCCCGTGGAGATTTTCACATTTTCCATGATAATCTTTTAAAAAATGTGCAGCAGCAAATTCATCCTCAATTCTGATTTTGTACATATTTGTATTATACTGAAAACAGTTTCACATTGGAATTATTTTTTCAATTTATTAAAAAGTTTTCTGATAATTCCCACTTTTCCAAAAAGAAGCCAAAAGAAAAATAAGAATGCAGCAACTAAAGGAATGCCGAATGCAACAAAATAACACAATGCAATTACAAATGTTTTTAGAAAAGAAAGAACATTAATTGCAAATTGTCTAAAGCTGTTTTTGTAATCTGGAAATTGATATCCTGCATCTGTTTTTCCTTGTGGCATGAAAAAATTTAAATTGATTTCAGAAAAATCAATTTGATTTGAAAGTCGTTTCATTCTGCCTTCAAATGATTCAAGTTCTGATTGAACTTCATTGAGTTCTCGTTCGATTTCCATAATGTCCTTAATGTTTGTTGCTTGTTGTAAATATCCTTGAAGTTTATCACGGAGAATTCTTTTACTTTCGATTCGTGCATCAATGTCATAGTATTCATCAGTTACATCAGTTGAATTAATGTTGTAATTTTTTAAAGTTCCAAAATCCCTTGCTGAATTCATTGCATCATAAAATTTCTGTGATGGAATTTTAACTGTGACGTTAAATGATTTTTCATTTCCATCTGACCAAGAAATATAACCGCCAAAGTTTTTTACCCATTGTTCAATTTGATTGTTGAGATTTGAGATTGTATTTACTTCAATAGTTGCGTATCCTGTTAAAATTAATTTTCTTTGTGCAAGAAATTCATTAGAGTCATTTTGCATAATTAGATTGGAAGAAGTTTTTTGTTTTGCAAATTCTGTGTTTACTGCAACAGATGTAACTGAATCTAAAAAAGTTGCTTGGTCAAATTCCGTTTTGTTACTTTTATTTCCACATGATATAAAAAATAATATTATATTTATTCCAAAAATTAAAAGCATTGATTTTTTCAGATTTTGTATTTTCATAAATTATCTCCAAAATAGTTAAAACTATATTTTAAAATTTTATAT
>CAZOTD010000257.1:0-1552 GCA_964582685.1 uncultured Treponema sp.
GAGAAAGAACTCTCTCACGCAAATCCGGTTTATTTTCTTGTAACATATCTTATGTATACTTTTGTTTATGAAAAAAAACATTATTTTAAAAAAATATTTTAATCATAAGCAAGTTTTTCAAACTCAAAAACAATTTTAATTTTTTTGCTCGTTTCTTTAAGAAAAACTTTCAAAATTCCGATAACAAAAATATGAGTCATATTTTCAAAAAATTAATTTTAATTTTGACAAGCATTTTGTTTACATTTACTTTTTTTTCGTGTAAAACAATTCCATCAAAAATTTTAGATAAATCAGATATTCCGACAGAACAAATATCTCGAGAAATTGCAAAACCAGGAATAAAAGATGCAAACGCTCTTTACAATTTTTTCCTTTTACACAGTCCACATCAAAATCGTTTTAAGGCAAAAAAGATTGCAAAACTTTATATTGAAGAATGTGCAACAGAAGGAATTAATTCTGACATTGCATTTGTTCAGATGTGCCACGAAACTAATTTTTTGCGATTTGGAAATCTTGTAAAAAAGGAATGGAATAATTTTTGCGGACTTGGTGCAATTAATGAACAACAACCTGGTCTAAAGTTTAAAACAATGAAACTTGGAGTTCGAGCACATGTTCAGCATCTTCATGCATACGGCACAACTGAAGATGTCATCTTAAATCAAGAACTTGTCGATCCACGATACAAATATGTAAACCCAAGAGGCAAGGCCCAAGATATAAACGGACTTGCAGGAACTTGGGCTAGCGACAGACAATATTCAGAAAAACTTGAACGCTATCTTGTCGAACTTGAAAAGTTCTAAAAATATGTTTTATTAATTTTCTACGATAGTTGTGCCAATGTAAGAATTGTCATCTAAAATATTTTTAATGTTTTCAATATTTTTTCCTGCAGCACAAATAACTTTAAGATTCAACTCTTGGGCTTTTTTAGAAGCAATTGGATCAAATGGCGTATTTTTTCCTGGAATCCAATCATCGCCAACCATTTTTCTAAAGTCAGTCCAAGATATTTTGTCAATTGGAGTTGCATTCGGATTTTTACGAGGATCATCTGTGTAAACTTTTTCAATGTTAGAAAGATTTACAACTGTATCTGCATTAAATTTTTCAGCAAGTAAAACTGCATCATTGTCAGTTGAAAAACCCGGCTTCCATCCTGCAGCAACGAGAACTTGACCTTTAAAATCCAAATCTTCTGTCGGATTATATACAACTGGATTTTGGCAAAGATTTGAAAAAGCAGCTTTTAAAAGTTGTGCATTTAAGCGAGTTGCCATAATTCCAATCCAATCTGCTTGTGAATTATCAATTGAATTTGAAGAAAGCTCATTTAAAATTTCTCGATAAGCATTTTGATAAATACGAGCAGGACCGCCTCCGCCAACTACTAAAATAAGACGACGTTCAGAATTTTCTAAAAGCCATTGAGATGTCATCGAAACAAATTTTTTAAGAAAGTCTGTATCCGGAGTTTCTGGAACTACGATTGACCCGCCTACAGATAAAACTTTTGTTATTGCCATATTTTCCTCCGCACAAA
>CAZOTD010000258.1:0-1549 GCA_964582685.1 uncultured Treponema sp.
AAATTGTTCCTATTGAAGTAAAAGCTACAACAAATTTACAAGCAAAAAGCTTAAATCTATTTATACAAAAAAATGATACAAAACTCGCTTTTAGATTTTCATTAGCAGATTACAAAGAAAATGAAATAATAATAGATATTCCTCTTTATGATATACCAATAGTAAAACTTTACGGAGAAAACTAATATGACTTACGAAACATTAAAATCATTTTTTGAATCTAAATATTCTGGAAAAAAAAGAAATATATGGAAACCTTATTTCTCCAATTTTCAATAAACCAAAAGATTTAACTGCAAGTGATACAGATTACTCAAAAGAAGTTGATAAATCAAAAACAAAAAAAATGAGTCTTTAAATGAATGAACCTTGACGCAAGCGCTCGAGGTATCGTTCTTTCTCATAAAGTATCGCAGTCGGATTACATCCCCTTTTTACGACGCAAGCGTCGGGGTATAAAACCCTCCGCACGAATCAATAAAAAATGGACTTGGACACGCCAATTACAAAAAAAGCAATTCTCGTGTCGCCTCAAAGAAATCTTTATGACGTTGGATTACTAACCTCTTGGCGCTTTAGCAGGATCTATATATTCCCCATTTTGAATTACCATAAGCATAATTCCATTTTTTTTAGTAATTGAATCAATTCCAGTTTTACCAAGTTCATCGCCAAATACTACATAATTTCCTTTCTTAACTTTTACAGAGTTTAAACCCGTATAGACATAGACAAGACCAGTTTTTGATTGAACAAAAACGACTTCGCCAAAACCACGATAAGACCCTGTAAACATTACAGTTCCTGCATGAATATTTGTTACAGTTTCTTTGGAAGAACATCCCAATTGAACACCACTTACTTTTCCTTTTACATAAGTAACAACAGGATTTTTAATGGGCCATAATAAACCAGAAGCAGTATTTTTTTCTGTATAAATTTTTGGATCAAGATCTTTAATATCTGGAATTGAATCTTGCAAAACTGGAACTTTGATTTTTTGCCCAACTTTTAAAACATCATTTTGCGACATTGAATTAAGAGAATATAATTCAGAAACATTGATGTCATATTTTTTTGCAATTCCATAAAATGTATCGCCTTTTTTTACTGTATAAATTTCTGTTTTTAAATTACTTGTTAAAGTAGAATTTTTTTCTTGCGAAATTCCAGAAGATACAGAACTTATAGGAATTGTAAGTTTTTGTCCAACTTTTATTACATCTTTGTCAGAAAGTTTGTTTGCATTTTTTAAATCACTTACCGAAATTTGATATTTTTTTGCAATTCCATAAAGTGTATCACCTTTTGCGACAATATGTGTCGTATCTGCAAATACATAAAAAATAAAAAGGGATAATAAAACTGTAATAAAACTTTTTTTCAAAAAATTATACATACATTATATTATCGGCAAAAAAAGTATAAAAAATTAGTCAGAAATTCAATTTTTCATTTATGTGATTTCTACAAACAACTATAAAATTCTATAGACATAAAAAAATATTTTATATATATGTGGAAACCAAAACATTAAAAAAAATATAAA
>CAZOTD010000259.1:0-1512 GCA_964582685.1 uncultured Treponema sp.
AATAAAATCAACTTATTAAAATGTAATAAATTCCAGCGTCTTCTTTTAACTTATAATTTGTTTCGAAGTCTAAAGAATTTTTTAAAAAAACTGTTAAATTTGAAAAAATGTTTTCTTTTGGAGTTCTTTTGCAAGTTTCCTTTTATGTTAACTTTTCATTGAAATCTGATTGTAATTTTATAGAGAGGAAACGGGCTTCATCGCTTGATAGATTTCATCTTTTGATTCAAGAAAAATCTTTACAATCGTAGCATCAAAATAAGTTCCGGATTCTTCTTCGATTATTTCAAGTGCTTTTTCAAAAGGTATCTCTGATTTATAGCATCGTTTTGAAACAAGTGCATCAAAAACGTCCGCAATCGCCATTATTCGTGCGGAAAGAGGAATTTCATCTTCAGAAAGATGCAATGGATAGCCGTTTCCGTTCCACCATTCATGATGGCTTTTTGCAATGTCCCCCGCCATCTGAACATAAGAATCGTTCTCGTATCCGAAAACATCGTGGATAATTCTCTCGCCTTCAGAAGAGTGTTTTTTCATCGTGTTGAATTCTTCATCAGTAAGTTTGCCGGGCTTTTTCAGAATATCATCAGGAACAAGAATTTTTCCGATGTCGTGAAGAGGAGCCGCTTTTTTTATCATTTTAACGTAATTTTCATCGATTGAATCAGAAAACAGATTCCGCTCCATTAAATTTTTCGCAATAATTTCTGCATAGTCACTTGTTCGCTGAATATGTCCGCCCGTATCAAAATCGCGGTTTTCCACAAGGCTCGCCATGCTTGTAATCGTTCTGTCTTGCATTCTTAGAATCTGCAAATTCTGACTGCGCAACGCTTCTGTCTGACGCGCGACTTCTGTTTCTAGATTTATTTCATTTCTGTGAACAAGAAGCGCGAAAAACACATTCATAAAAAAAATCACAATTACAGTGCACGTTATATTTATAATCCTTACAGCAACAAGTGCGGATTCGGAAAACTCGACAATAGAATTAACATTACGTCCTGCAATTTCGATTGCCGCAAAAATCAGGATATCCAGAAATCCAAAAAAAATCGCAAGGTTGATATGTTCACGGTAAACAAGAAAAGGAAGAAATCCGATAACCAGAATTATGTAATGAAAACTAGACGTATAGCCAAGAAAAAAGTAGCACATAAGGGAATGAACAATAACTTCTGCCATCGATACTACAAAAAGAGAAAACGGCAAAGAATTTTTCTTCAACACTATCAAAAGCATCACAACAAAAAGGGAAACGCTGAAATAATTATAATAATAAAGAGGCATTACATTTTCGAAGCGAAAAATCACAAGAAAAACAAGATGATATAAAATAGCGAAACCCGCCGACAAGACAAGAAGAAATTTTGTCCGAACTTGTGGCAAACAAAACACAGGTGAATTGTAGAATTTGTTTATAAATTTCATAACATTAATTATATCATAACTTTTTATTTTTAAATCTTTTTAAAAACAATAAGTTGTTGTAAGGGGTAAACGATGCTG
>CAZOTD010000260.1:0-1488 GCA_964582685.1 uncultured Treponema sp.
TAGCTTTTATAATATCTTTTATTCTTTTTTCAAATGAAGGATCTGTTTTTATTCTATCAGCGATTCCATTATATGCAGAAAGAATTGTTGTATGATCTCTTCCTCCAAATTCACTTCCAAGTTCTGAATATGAATATTCAAGTAATTCTCTGGCAATATAAATTGCAATATGTCTTGTTTCTGCAAGACGTTTGCTTCGGTTTTTTCCTTTTATGTCTGCAATTGAAGTGTTTTCACTATCAGCAACAACTTTTAGAATTGTTTCCATTGAAACAGCATTTCCTGTTGCTTCTGAAATTGTATCTTTTAAAAGATCTTGTGCAATTTCGATTGTAACTTCTGTTTGAATTAATTCTTGATAGCCAATTACTTTTTTTATTGATGCTTCAAGATCACGAACATTCATTTGAATATTTTTAGCAATATATTCAACAACATCATCTCTGATTTGTTTATTTTCAATTTTTAATTTTTTTCTGATAATTGCAATTCGATTTTCGTAACTTGGCGGTTTTAAATCTATGCAAACACCAGAAGAAAATCTTGTTTTTAATCTGTCTTCAATTCCTTTTAATTCGTTGATAGGACGATCACAAGTAAAAACCATTTGTGCGTGATGTTCTATTAAGCCATTAAAAGTATGAAAAACTTCTTCTTGTAAACTTTCTTTTCCAATTAAAAATTGAATATCATCGAGAAGAAAAACATCGTAGTTGCGATATTTATTTTTGAATTTATTCATAATATTATTTTGGAGTGAATAATAAAATTCATTAAAAAAATTTTCTGAAGAAATACAACAGATTTTTGCTTTTTCATTATTTTGAAAAATGTAATTTCCTAAAGATTGCATTAAATGAGTTTTTCCTAAACCAACTCCGCCGTAAAGAAGAATTGGATTTAATGTATCACTTTTGCCAGGATTTTTTGCTGCAGCCAAAGTTGCACTGTAAGCATAATTATTATTTTCCCCAGGAACAAAGTTTTCAAAAGTGAATTTTTCCATAAGTTGAGGATGTTGCTTTTTTTTATTTTCAAGGTTTTCTGTTTTTTTTTCTTCTTTAGTTTCTATTTTTTCAGATTCAGAATTTGTAGAAGTAGAAAAAGTAGGTGAAGAATTATTTATTTTCATTTCAATTACAAAATTAGATTGACCTGTAATTTCTGTAAGTTTATTTTTTATTTCATCAATAATTCCGCGAGAAATCATTTGATTTTTCATAAAGTCGGAAGGAACGTTTACAACGATGATATTATCGTAATCTTCGATATATTCAATTTTAAACCAAATTTTAAATTGATCTTCTTGACCTTTGTTTTTGTATTCTTCATTTAATTGTTTATAAGCTTCTTGCCAGAAAACTTGATAATTTTGACTGCTCATATCTGTAATTATAATTCACCTTTACTTTATTTTTCAATATAAGTATAATTAGAAAGCGTTTTTTCAATTATTTTATAGAAATTTATGCAAAAAAGAAATATAAA
>CAZOTD010000261.1:0-1483 GCA_964582685.1 uncultured Treponema sp.
TCAGCACCAGCCCAACCAAACATCAAAATTTGAGAAAGCAATTCTTCGTCTGTCATTTTTTTTGCAATTACATAAGCAAGTTCATCATTTGGATAATCGCTCCAAAAATTTATGTCTTGAGGATATTTTGAAATGTCAAGTTCTAAATCAATGTCGGCACTATTTGAACAAACAGTTTGCATAAAATTTTGTGTCGAATAATTTGAATCTTGAATTTTATATTCTTGTTTAGAATTTTGGGAAAAACAAACACTGCAAGTTGCCAAAAATGTTATTACAAAAAATCGTGAAGTCGCTTTCATTTTTATTTATTTGCTTTAAGATTTCTTACATATTCGCCAGCAGAATGTGCTGCAATAGCGCCGTCGCTCACGGCAGTAACAACTTGTCTAAATGATTTTGAACGAATATCGCCAGCAACCAAAAGTCCTGGAATAATTGTCTGCATATTATCATCAGTTTTAATATAACCGCTTTCGTCTTGTGCAAGCATTTGAACAAGTTGTGTAACAGGATTCATTCCGGCAAAAATAAAAACTGCATCACATTCATATTCACTAATAGAACCGTCTTTTGTATTTTCAAGTTCAATACTTTGAACCCGATTTTCACCTTTAATCTCTTTAACTTTGGAATTAAAAATTACTTTTACTTTTGGATTTGAAAGCAATCTATCGGCGACTGCTTTTTGAGCACGAAGCGAATCTCGCCTGTGAACAAGTGTTACTTGTTCTGTTAAAGTTGAAAGATACATTGCTTCGTCGCAAGCCGAATCTCCGCCTCCGATTACAAAAATTTTTCGATTCTTAAAAAAAGGTCCATCACAAGTTGCACAATAAGAAACGCCACGACCTTCGAGTTTATCTTCCCCAGGAACACCAAGTTTTTTATGCTCAGCACCAGTTGCAATTAAAATCGAAATTCCAAAAAAAGAACCTTTGTTAGTTTCAACTTTAAATTCACCATCAATTTTGTCAATTGAATTAACTTCACCTTGAATAATTGTAGCACCAAAACTTTCAGCTTGTTGAGAAAGGCGATTGCAAAAATCCGCTCCCGACATCGAAGGAAAAATCCCCGGATAATTTTCTAAATTGGGAATAGTTAATGCCTGACCACCCGGAATTGAAAGGTCAATTACAAGTGTTTTTAATCCACCACGAGCGGCATATTGAGCACTAGCAAGCCCTGCTACTCCTGCACCAATAATTATATAATCAAATTTTGTTTCAGTTGAGTCAGACATATTTTTTCCTTGCAAACATTATAAACAAAATATTTTTTTTTGTCATTGCTAATGCCACATCTTGTTAATATGAATTAAAATATTAAGAAAACGTATAAAAAACAACGCCCCTTGAACAAAATCAAGGGACGTGCTTTAAACGGATTTTAACATAGAGGCACAGCCAAAAATGCAAAATCTTAAATTGTTAGTAAAGAAAATGTTTAGATGCTAGCAAAATATGCAAAAATTATTCTA
>CAZOTD010000262.1:0-1458 GCA_964582685.1 uncultured Treponema sp.
GATTTAGAGCAAAACTGCCTAAAATGTCGTCAGTTTTGCTCTTTAAAAGTTTGCGTTGCAAACTTCTTATAAACATGCGATTTTTCACTTTGTTGCAAAATCGCACTAAAAAGTCAATTCGGAAATTGATATTTTCTCATTGACTTTTTTAGGAGATTGAAATGAATAAATATCTATATTATATTTTTACATCGATTTCTTTTTCTCTGTTAGTTGCCGCACCCGGACGTTTTGCTTTTGGAATCATAATTTGTATTGAACTTTTCTTTATTTTATTTTTTGGATTTTTATTTTCTTTTCTTGAAAAAAAAATGCATTGTGAAGAATTAAATTCAATCTTTACTGTAATTGCACTTGTTTTTTCGACAATTCTTTATAAACAAATTATAATGGCCATTTTCCCTTTGATTGCACTTCAGTTAAGTTTTGTATTTTATCTTCCTGCTTTTACATCTTATGTAATTGGAATTATTTATGGAAATGTTAATAATTCTACAAAGATGTCATTAATTGAAAATATAAAAATTACAGCAGTTTTTTCTATTCTCGCACTTTTTTATTATCTTATTCGTGATGTTTTTGGTTATGGAACATTTACGCTTCCATCACGTTCTGGAATTTTAGAAACAGTAATTTTTGATTCTGAGTCATTTTCTTGGACGACAATTTTGGCGTCAATTCCTGGCGCACTTGTTTTAGTTTCGTTGACAGTTTTGATTTTTCTTTTTGTTCAAAATAAATTTAAAATTTTAGAAAGAGGGGTGTTATAAAAAACTTACGATTTTTTACATTGTTCAAAATCGTAATAGAAATTCAATGTGCAACTTAATATTTGTGCATTTATTTATTTTCTATAAAGAATAGCGAGGATAAATGATTTTAAATAGTTTTTTGTTTTATATTTTTTTCTGTTCTTCAGTTTTAATTTATGGAATTGGATTTAATCGGGAATCTGTAATGTGCGATTCGCCGAAACCCGTTTTGTTTACTGCAGTAAAATCATATTCTTGTGTTTTAATTTCGTTTCTTATTTGTTACGGAATTAATCAAGCTTTAATTATTCCGCTTGGACTTGCAGAAATATATCCTTTAATTGCATTGCTAGTTTATGTAATTATTAGCGTTTTTCTTGAACTTATAATTCAAATTACTACAAAAAAAAGTTCTTCTGAATTTGCAGTTTCATTTTTAACATTAATTCTTGCATTAAACGAAGGAATTACATTTTTTGATGGACTTTTAATTTGTGCAAGTTCACTTACGTGTTTTTACATTCTAATTCCGATTTTATATGCTGCAGAAAAAAGAATGGATTCATCTTCAAATAGTTCTAAATTTAAAAGGAAAAGTTTGATATTTTTATGCCTTGTAATTATTATGATTTCATTTTATTCATTTAACATTTCTTGGCTGAATCCTGGAGTTATAAAATGATTATACGAATACTTTTTATTTTTC
>CAZOTD010000263.1:0-1443 GCA_964582685.1 uncultured Treponema sp.
TATTTAGACTTATTAAAATACCAAGAATCATTCCAGGAATTGCACCCTTAATTCCAATTAAAAAAGCACGGACAATAAAAATATTTTTGATTGATTTATTATCTGCACCTAAACTTGCCAAAGTTGAAATTTCAACCCGTCGTTCAAAAACAAGTTTGCGCATTGAATTAAAAATATTAATCGTAACAACAAGAAAAATCATAAACACAAAAAGAAAAAGCATATTTTTTTCAACACGAAGTGCACCAAAAAAACTTCTGTTATAATCGCGCCAAACAGAAATTTTTGCATCAGGGAATTGTTTTAGAAATTCTGTTTTAAAAGCATTATCAAAATTTTGATTTTTTAATTTTATTCCATATAATAAATTATCTTGACCAAAATATTTTTGTCCATCGTCAAGATTTATAAACGCATAACTAGAATTTATATCTGCATAGCCACAAGAAAAAATTCCTTTAACAACAAATGTGCGTTCATTTGAAAGAAGAGAAGTTTCTGATGTACCACTTAATGCAAAAAGATTTACTTTATTTCCTATATGAACACCAAGAGCATTTGCAAGTCGAGTTCCAAGAACAATTGAATTTTCTTGCGACAAATCAAAACTTCCAGAAATTAAATTCATTTCATTTTTAAAACCGTTGTCAATTTCAAAAATATTTTTGGGCACAGCTCTAATTATTGCACCAGATTCTCTTCCATTTATATTTGTCATCAAACCTTGTGCTTCTTGAAATTTAACAAAGGAAGTGAGATTTCCATCATTTTTTGACTGATTAAAAAAAGCTTCAATCTTATTATTAAAATTAAAATCGCTTGCTTCAACTTGAACATGATAAGAACTAATTTCAATTATCGAATCAATAAACTGTAATTGAAAACCATTCATTACGCTCAAAACAACAATTAAAGTCATTACGCCAAAACATATTCCAAGGGAAGAAAGTCGTGTTGTTACAGCACTAGTTCCTTTGCGCTCAACAGAAGAAAATCTTTTCGATACAAAATGAATCCAAGGTTTAAAAAAAGTTTTTTTATTCATAAGCGACACCATTGACATAATAAATTTCTGAAACTCTTTTTCCAGCAACAACTTGAATTCTTATATAACTTTGATTGTCAAAATAAATATTTTGAATATAATCTTTTTGTGCAGAATAAACAGTTTTCATTCTCAAAATTGAATTTTCATAAAAACTAATTGAAGGTGGACAATCGTTTTCCAAATATTCGTAAACATTTTTTCTAGTATTTGTTTTATACGGACGCATAGAAAATTCAGTTTTATATTCTTGGTGAATTTCTTCTTCTTGAAGAATATTCGAGTCTTTGTCATATTTGTAAAAAAATGAATAATCCTTTCTAATAGGAAAATCTATTTCTTTGTAGCTTTTTGTGAAATTTATTTTTTCATTTTCATCTTTCATGATAATCGAATAT
>CAZOTD010000264.1:0-1416 GCA_964582685.1 uncultured Treponema sp.
TCATACCCTTTTTACGACGCAAGCGTCGGGGTATGAAACCCTCCGCACGAATCAATTTGTAAATTTCTCATTACCACAAAATCACACAAAAATTCTCTTAAAAACAAGCAAAGTAAAAAATTGCTTGTAATTTAATTAATAATTTTTTCACACATAAGGATTACTTGTACTGGCGGCGAAAGAGAAAAAAATCGCTCTGTAAATTAATTAATAATTGGTAAAACTTAAACACATTCAAAACAATCTAAAAACAAGTTCACAAAAATCCATAAAATAAAATATTTTTTTCAAATATCCTATTGACTTAGTGGGTAAATAAATATATATTACCTATAATTTTACTAGGTAAGGGGAAAAATGCAATGAGTGAAAACAAAAAACAACTAGTTTTAGACGCTTTTGATGGAAAAAATGTAAATCGTGTTCCTGTAGGATTTTGGTTTCATTTTGCAAAAGATGAAGTTGCAGATGGACTTAAAGATTCTTCAGTAATAACAGAAAATATTTTGGGACACACAAAATTTGTAAATAGCTTTAAGCCTGATTTTGTAAAACTTATGAGCGATGGCTTTTTTAATTATCCAAACGAAACTTTTAAAAATTTAAAGTCGACATCTGATTTAAAAAACACAAAACCTCTTGATTCAAATCATCCTTGGTTCAAACTTCAAGTTGAACTTGTAAAAAAACAAATTGCCACTTTGCCAGAAGATGTTGCAACTTTCTACAATCTTTTTGCACCATCAACAACTCTTAAAATTCTTTTGGGAAAATTTGATAAATCTGCAAATAACAAATTGGCAAAATTCATAAAAAATGACGAAAAAGCAGTTATTCATGCTTTAGATGTTATCGCGTCCGATATTTCTAAACTTGCAATTTCTGTAATTCAAGAAGGAGGAGCAACAGGAATTTATCTTAGCGTCCAATCAATTCAAGATATTAGCGTAAGTGAAGAGATTTACAAACGCGTAATTGCTCCAAGTGAAGTACAAGTTCTCGAAGCAGCTAATAGTGTAAGCAATTACAACATTCTTCATATTTGTGGTTACGAAGGAAGTCGCAACAATCTCAATTGGTTTAAAGATTATCCGGCAAAAGCAATCAACTGGGCAGTTGTTGTCGAAGGCGTTCCATTAAGTAAAGGCAAAGAAATTTTTGAAGGTAAAACAGTTATAGGAGGTTTTGGAAATACAACGAAAGACATTCTTTACAAAGGAACAAAAGAAGAAATTCAAGCAGAAGCAAAACGACTTATTGCTGATGCAGGAAAAATTGGCGTAATTCTCGCAGCGGATTGTACAATTCCACGAGATACAGATTTGCAACATCTTGAATGGGTAAGACAAGCACTTGCAGAATAGTTAAACAAATTAAATTGTAAGGAGGAATGATAAAAACTTCGTCTAAAATGGC
>CAZOTD010000265.1:0-1397 GCA_964582685.1 uncultured Treponema sp.
AAATTATATAAAGTAATTTTTTATTTTAGTACTTAGTACTTAAGTTTGTCTGTGTAGTCGTGTCCTGAATTTGTCTTGTTCATATTAACTGCATAACCATCATAACTATTCAAGTTAGTGAACTTGTCAAGAATAGAAGACTCGTTCTGTCCATCACCCTGTACAATTGTAAGATCAATGTTCAAGAGAGGAGCATAGTATCTTAATGCAGGTAAATATGATGAAGAAAGGAAGTTATCTCCAGCGTTATAAATATCAAGCCAAACTTTTTTTGCAGGAGCATTTGTCTGTTTGATGCCTGCATCGCGGTTTCCTTCTTGATACTGGCGCCAGTTGTCAGAATTTACACCAACATTCAAAGCGAGAACAGCTTTTGTTTCTGGAATCCAAGCAATATCTGCTGAGATTTTGTTTCCATACTGATCTGGTTCTGTAATTCCTTTTTTACGAGCATCATCTCCTGTAAGTCCATCAAGAAGATTGCGGATAACTTGTAAAGTTGCTGTAGCCTGAGCATCAACGTTCTGTGATACAGTTCCTGTAAGTTTTCCAGCACCGATTGCTTCGATAGCATCTGCATTAGCATCATATCCAAAGATAGGAACGCCAGCTGGATAGTTAGAAGCCTGAAGACAACCCATTGCCATACCGTCATTGTTAGAAACAACTAAGTCAATCTGATCACCATATTTTGTAGCCCAGCCACCCATAGCATCAGTTGCAGCATTAGCATTCCAAGTTGTACCATCAGTTCCAGTCATTGCTTTTCCTTCAAGTTCGCGAACTCTAAAAGTTCGTCCACCAACAACAACAGAACCTTCTTTTGAATCTGTAGGATCTGTAGTTCCGTTCCAAGTTCCCAATGCTTTTCTAGCACCTTCTGTTCTTGCTTTTGAGTCGTTGTGTCCAACATCACCTACGCAAAGAACATATCCGATAATGCCATCACCATTGCGGTCGATTTTTGCAGGATCTTGATTACTAAGCCAATCAGTAATCAATTTTCCCTGAACAGCACCACCACCAGCAGCATCAAAACCTACATAATAAGTTTTGTCGTTCCAATTCATTGTCTCCATGTCAATTACACCCGTTGTTGGGTCAGAAGGCTGACGATTGAAGAAAACAAGTGGTTTATCCTTGTTTAATACAGTAGCAGAAGTATTGCCTTTATTACAACCAGCAAAACCAACGAGTGTCACAGCAGCCAAAGCAACTGCTGAGATTACAGATAATGATTTTTTCACAAAAACACCTCCTTAATAGTGTCTTATATGAATTTTACATTGATGTTTACAAATTGTCAAACAAATTTTCAAAAAATATGATTTTTTTACATTAACCAAATTTAAAGTATTTCTAATTTAAATTAAGAATCTCATTTACTTGAACAACAC
>CAZOTD010000266.1:0-1363 GCA_964582685.1 uncultured Treponema sp.
ATTTCTTAAGATTCTCTTGTGTTTTTCCGATTGGAACAAGCGCATTTCTTAAAGTAATTGAACGCGAATAGCCATTTTTTGCGCCGCAAAATTCATCGATTGATTTTGTAGTAATATTCATAAACATTCTCCTAAAAAAAAATTGAATTAAAAATATTATAATATTGATTTCTTTGGAATGCAAAACATCACACACAACAAAACAGCGCACAGCGTACAACACTGTCGTATAATTTATTCAATATAAATACGCTCTACCCTTGCTGTAATGCCTGTCATAATTTCGTATGGAATTGTTCCTGTTGCCTCCGCAATTTCTTGAGCAGAAACTAAAGCACCGCTTTCTTTTGTTCCAAAAAGAATAACTTTATCCCAACGTTTTACATCTTTATTTTTATTTCCAATATCAAGCATAAACTGATCCATACAAATTCTTCCTCGAATTTTATATGATTTGCCATTAATTACAGGAAGTACGATATTGCTAAATCGGCGCAAAAAGCCATCACCATAACCACAAGGAATTACTGCAATATCTGTATCTTCTGTTGCAGTCCAAGTATGTCCGTAAGAAATAGAACGCCCTTTTGTAAAATGTCTAATAGCACATACACCAGAAACAAGAGTCATTATAGGTTTTACTTCTATTGGAGTTCCTTTTTCATCAAGATATTTTTGTGTTATCTGATCTGGATAGTAACCGTAAACTATAATTCCTGGACGAACCATATCAAGTTGCCATTCTGGATGTAAAAGAATTGCCGCTGAATTACAGCAGTGTCTAATACCAGGTTCAACACCAGCTTGTTTTACATTTTCAATCGCTTTAAGAAATTTTTCATACTGATTTTTCGTATATTCAATATCTTCTTCTAAAAGACTGTCGGCAACAGCAAAATGCGTACACATTCCACCAAGCATTAGATGTTTTGAATTTTTTATTGCAAGTGCAATTTTTGAAGCGTTTTCAGGGAGAATTCCAATTCTTCCCATTCCAGTATCAACTGCAAGATGAACAGAAAATTTTGATGACGATGTGCCAGAATTTACGGACAATTGTTTTTTTTCAAGTTCCTTATCAAAAAGAAAAATAAGCTCTTCATCAAAAATAAGTGGCGTAATTGAATAATCGATTACATCAGGAATTTCTTCTGGGCTACAAAGACTTAGCATAAGTAACGAAGTTTTTATGCCAGCTTTTCTAAGTTCAATTCCTTCTGAAACTGTAGCAATTGCAAGAAAATCTGCCCCAGATTCAACTGCTGCTTTTGCACAACGGACAGCGCCGTTTCCATAACCGTTTGCTTTTACTGCAACGCAAATTTTAGTTTGCGGATTTAGTAATGATTTTATATTTTTAATG
>CAZOTD010000267.1:0-1297 GCA_964582685.1 uncultured Treponema sp.
TCTTACCTCTGATCGTGATATTGCTGATGAAGACCTTTGGGGAATTATTACTCGCAACGAAAATGCTAGACAAGCAGCGTCTATGCAACGATTTGGAAATACTCAAGTTAACCGTTATCTTGAAAAACAGAAGATGGCAACAGAAAATGAATTTACATCTAGCCTTGAGGAAACAACTGAAGCTAATGAAGGCGATCAGCGATAAAATCTAAATAACTAATTATTCTTAAAGTTATACGTAAAAAGACGTTTCTTTGAAGCGTCTTTTTTTTTGGAGTTCAAAAAAACTCTTAAAGTTTATAAAACAAAGCAGAATATTTTTTATGGGAGAAAATATGGCACCAACACTTTTAGTCCTTGCGGCTGGAATGGGAAGTCGTTATGGCGGCGTAAAACAAATTGATTCTGTTGGACAGCACGGGGAGTGTCTTTTAGATTTTGCAAATTTCGATGCACAAAAAAGCGGGTTTGGAAATGTAATTTTTATTATTCGGAAAGATATAGAAAAAGATTTTAGAGAAAAACTTTTCGATAGAATTGCAGCAAATTTTGATGCCGATTATGTATTTCAGTCAAGAGAAAGCTTGCTTTCTACAGAAGAAATTTCAAAAACAATTGATCGTAAAAAACCTTGGGGAACAATCCATGCAGTTTTGTGTGCGGAAAAAAAACTTAATTCCCCATTTGCTGTAATCAATTCTGATGACTATTACGGAAGAGAAGCGTTTTCAACTCTTGGAAATTATCTTTCTGAAGTTTCAAATAATTCCACAGAACATGCAATGGTTGGATATGTTCTTGGCAATACAATGAGTAAAAGTGGTTCAGTTTCTCGAGGTGTTTGCACTGTAAAAGACGGTTATCTTGATTCCATCGTTGAAAATACTAAAATCAGTTATGAAGGTAATTCAATTGTAAGTGAAATTGACGGTGAAAAAAAATTAATGACTGGAAAAGAATGGGTTAGTATGAATTTTTTTGGTTTTACCCTAAGGGCTTTTGAAGGATTCCATGAGTATTGGGAAAATTTTAAAAAAACTGGTCTTTATACAGAAAAACAGGAAGCACTTCTTCCAGTTGCTGCAAGCGATATTGTAAAGAATAACGAAGGAAAAATTAAATTTTTTACTTCATCGGAAAACTGGTTTGGAATGACTTATCCTGAAGATCGTGAAATTGTAAAACAGGAAATAATTAAAAAAATTGAAACTGGTTATTATCCAGAAAAATTATGGGAAAAATAAATTTGAAAGTCGGGCAAAAGTCCGACTTTTTTATTGAAAACCAAATTTTTAAG
>CAZOTD010000268.1:0-1291 GCA_964582685.1 uncultured Treponema sp.
GATTTATATGGTTCATGGGCATATACATTTATATGATTTGAATGAACCTAGAATTTCTGTTTATAAAGAAAGTATTATTGTCAATGCTTTTGGTCATTATGTAATTGATTTGCCAACAAATGATATTTCAGGAATTCCAATAATTCAAGACAATTAGGTTTGCGTTGCAAACATTTTATTAATTTGCGATTTTTCACTTTCCCTGAAACATCGCATAAAAAAAACAATTCTGGAAATTGATAATTCCAAATTGTTTTTTTTGTAGGAGATTTTTATGTCAACTTTGTCATTCAGTCAACAGACTGATGATGATTTTAACAGAGCAAGAAACAAAGCGTTCTTCAATGAAATTCAGCATTTTTTAAAACCAGAAGAAGCAAGTCTTATTTCTTTTTCTGATCTTAAAAAAGTGCTAAAACCAAACAATGAAACTTATAAAGGAATGCAAACTGTTCCAATTAACTTAATTGTAGGAAGTGAAGGAAGATATAAAGATTTTGACAATCAATTCTTTCCAAAAAATATTCATTTAAAAGAAAGATGGGAAAGTATTGATCGTGCACATTTGCAAAACATTACACTTCCTCCTGTTACACTTTATGAACTTGGGGGACTTTATTTTGTACGAGATGGAAATCACAGAATTTCAGTTGCAAAAGCTCGCGGAATTGAATTTATTGATGCAGAAGTTATAAGTCTTAAAAGTGAAATAAAACTTAAGCCAGGAAAGTCTATGAAATATCTTTTGGCTCAAATTATAAATTATGAAAAAAAAGTTTTCTATTCGGAAACTAATTTTGGTGATATAACAGATTATTGGTGTCTAGATTTTACAACAGTTGGGCAATACGATGTGATTTATAATCACATTTTAACTCATAAATATTACATAAATTTAAATCAGAAAGATGAAATTTCAATGACAGATGCAATTCTTTCATGGTTTAAAAATGTTTATATGCCTGTAGTTCAAGTGATAAAAAAAACTAAAATGATGCGGAAATTCAAAAAACGCACAGTAAGCGATTTGTATGTTTGGATGATAAAATATTGGGATGAGTTAAAGAAAAAATTTGGCGAAAACTATCCGATTAACCAAATGGCATATTATTTTAAAAAAACTTATGGAATAGGATTTTTTCACAAAATTGTAAATCAAGTAAAAAAAATTATTTTACGAAATAAAATCGCAGATTCTAAAAATTCAAATGATATTCAAAATTCACCATAAAAAAACATTAAAAAAAAACATTAAAAACAAGTATATTTATCGTAATAGATAATTTTCAAT
>CAZOTD010000269.1:0-1252 GCA_964582685.1 uncultured Treponema sp.
ATTCAAAAGGTAGAAAAAGAAAAATCTACAATATGGAGTTTCTTCATGAAATTTATAAAAAACATAATATTTATACTGATTAGTTCTTTATGCAGTTTTGCAAGTGCAAAATCATTTTCACTTCAAATAATTCAAAAAAATGGGTCAGAAAATATTGTTTATGAAACATCTTATGTTATCGAGCAAGCAATTTTAGATTATTTTTTTGAAAATATGTATATTGTTTCTAACAATCCTATTATTATCCAAAAAAAAGGGCAAGATATTACAAATGATTTGCAAAAAGCGTTTGATGCTGCACAAGAAGGTCTTCTTGATTATCTGATTGAAACGGAAATTTTTTATAATATTTCAGATTCGACAAATCCAGAAAGTGCAAATCTTCAAAATATTGATAAAGTTGAATGGAGATTAATTTCTACAGATACAAAGAAGACGCTCTCTAAAGGGAATTTAATTCTAGAATCAAAATTTAAAAACAACGCTAATGGTTTGGTATATTTTACAAACGAACTTGCGGAAAATATAAAAAAACAAATTGAATTGAAGGGTGGTAAAAAATGAAAAAATTATTCAATTTCTTAGTTATACTTTGTGCTGGACTTTTGTTGGTTTCTGCAAATCCATCACTTGACGGAAGAGCCGTTGTTGCAGAAAAAGGACAATTGCCACAAGGTTTGTTTGCTAAAACGGTAGGATATCTTCCAGGTGATACTATTTCGATTACAAATCCAACAAATAGTAAAAATATTGATATACTCGTAATTGGTTCTCTCGATCCGTCAGAAGGTGTTGCAGTTTTGTTAAGTCCTGAAGCAGCTGATTCTTTGAATATCAAAAAAGATTCTAACATACTTGTAAAACTTACAAAACGTTCTGGCGAACTTGATGAAAATAGTTTTGGCACTTGTATTTTGACAGAAACAAATTCTCCTAAAGATGATTCTAGTGAAGAACTTGAAAAACAAAATGAAATTATTGAAGAAGAAACGGAAGTTTCTGAAGAAGAATATGTTGCACCAGCAGAATCGATTGAAGAAGAAATTCCACCAGAATATGTAGAAGAGTCAACAGAAGAAGCTGAGGAAGAACAAGATTCAGAACTTCAAGGCGAAGTAGAAAAAGCTGAAGATGTAGAAGAAGTTGCCGAAGAAGAAACGGAAGTTCCTGAAGAAGAAGTTCTCGAAGAAGAAACAAAAGTTCCTGAAGAAGAAGTTTTCGAGGATGAAATAATTGAAGAAAATCCAGAAGA
>CAZOTD010000270.1:0-1246 GCA_964582685.1 uncultured Treponema sp.
GTTTGTAGAAATTACCATTTTACTAAAGATATGACTTCACATTTGAATTTTCACATATAAATGAGAAATCTCTATCCTTGTGCAGAATGGGAAGATTGGATAAAAGTACATAAGAGGCAATAAGACAGTCGTTTGCCTTTCTTATAGTAATGCCTTTTTTTCTTAAAGAGCGGTATAAATCAATGGTCGTATCTTGAAGCAAGGGAAAATCAGCTTGAACAATATCAAAAAATCCAAGTATCCTTTTTATATCTGAGAATTTCGTATCATCTCTTATTCCCTGCAGGATTTCTTGATATACAGTCGGGCATAAATACACATCTCCAGTGCCTATAAGTTTTTGCAGAGCGAGCGATTGTTCGGAATCTTCTCCATTGAAAAAATCTATCCAAACAGAAGTATCTATAAGAACCCCTTCCATCAGATAGCCCTCATTTGTTCAAGATCGCCTTCCCAAATATTAGAGCCTTTGTATTTTAGTATTTCATTCTGGCGATATTTGCGGATATAATCTTGCAATGCTTTTATTATAACTTCGCTTTCTGACTTTATTCCTGTGATTTGCATTGCTTCTTTTACCAAAAGTTCTTGTTTCTGCATACTTAGCCTCCTTACTTATAATATACAATCAGTTTGCGGAATTTTCCACCGTTTTATAAGAGCACACGCAAACTATTCCAAATTTTTACTGATTAAATCTAATGCGGAAAGCACTTCTTCTATTTTTAAAACAATGAGATTTTGCTCAGCAAACGGAAGAAGAGGGATGAAAGTTTTATTTATGTCATTTAAATGTAAATTTGGAACTCCGATTCTTGTTAAATGTTCATTGAGTTGATTTTTGCAAAATTGCGAATTTATAAATTGATAATAAATATTTTGGATATATTTTGAACAATTTGGCCGAATAATGATTGAAACCACATTCTGATTATTTGGATTCTTTAAATTTCCATAAGAAGCAACTAGTATTGCACTTTTAACCAAAAATCTACGAATCATAGAATTTTCAAAAAATCATCATATTCTACGGTTCGTGGGTGTGATTAATAATTTTCTTGTGCAATAATAGAGAGCAAAGACGAGAAAACTGGCACTGGTTCTTTGAGTTTATACTAAATTGATTTTGGAGGTTTTATGGATCAGGTTTTGATTGGAAAGTTTATTGCCGAAGAGAGAAAACGAAAAGGATATACGCAACGGGAACTTTCTGAAAAAATTGGAATTACTGACAAAACAGTTTCTA
>CAZOTD010000271.1:0-1239 GCA_964582685.1 uncultured Treponema sp.
GACTTTACCTTCCAGAAAGTTTAAAAACTATTTTTGAAGATATTTACAATATTTTGTTTCATAAAAAAAATAATAACTTTAAACAAAAATACGAAAGTTTCACAAAAATTATTTTAGAAATTTTATGTATTTTCCTTTTTGCAATTCCACATTATTATCTTGGCTGGAATGCTGTTATAAACGCTTTTATTTGCGGTTTTGTTTTGAGAATCTGTTATTTAAAAAATAAAACAATTCTAATAGGAACTTTCAGCCATTTTTTTTACAATTGTTTTATTTTTATTACAGCAGTTCTTTTATAGAATTAAAAGTCCATTGACTTATCGAAGCTGAATAATTCAACTTTTTTATAAAATCTTTTTCCAAATCGGAAAAAACAATAGAAGGCGATATATTCAAATTAAAAATATAACAATTTCCATTAATTGTTTTTGCAGGAAAAAAATTATAAGTGTAACTTGTTCCTTTACCATCAGTAATTTTAATTTCGAGTTCTTTATCTTCAAGTTCAAAATTTGTTTCTATTTCTGAAAAACGATAAGATGGAAATTTTTCAAAAGCGACATCGCTTGCTTTTTTTATTCCTTGTCCATTTAGATTAAAGTCAAAATTTTGAATTGAAAAAGCATTTAATCCGTTTGAGATTCCTTGAGGAATTAAATTTTTATCTGCCCAAAAATTAATTGAACATTCAAGATAATAAGCAATTTTAGAATCAATTGCATAAACCGTCATATTTTTTTCAGTAGATAAAAATATTTTGTCCATTGTTTGATTCATGGCGCCAAAATTAATTTTTGAAACACAATTATCAGTATTATCAAAATAAGAAACTGTCAAAGAATTTTCTGTAACATCATAAGTGTCAAGTTGCTCTTTTGATTTTGCAGATACAATTTTATCAAGTTCTTGAATTTGCTTTGAAAGTTCCAAAAAAGATTTTATTTTATCTTCATCAACTGGAAAATAAACATAATTAGAACCATTGAAAAATCTTCCACCCCAAAAATCCACAAAGTTGTAAAGTGAAAGTTCTCCACTTGTATTGGAACTAATGATAATTTTTGAAATATCATATTTTGTGTTAACAAGTGCAGTTGTCATTGTTGTGTTTTTTTTAGCACTATCTGGTTTTATAAGCGAAATTATAAAAAGCACAATTAAGGAAATTAAAATAAGTAAAAGTCGAAAAAAATTCTTATCTGTATTTTTCATTTTTTTGTTTTCTCAATATAAAAA
>CAZOTD010000272.1:0-1234 GCA_964582685.1 uncultured Treponema sp.
TAATTCCATATCGGTCGCGCAAACGGATAAAAACAAGTCCGCCCAAATCGCGCGTCCGGCTGACCCAGCCATTCAATACAACTTTTTTTCCAACATCAGCGGCACGCAAATCGCCGCAAGTAACTGTACGTTTTGTGTTTTCCATAAAAATAACCTTAATCGTCATGCTGAACTTGTTTCAGCATCTCTTATGCAAGAGTTTCCGAAATAAATTCGGAATGACACGAATCATTGAAATATCGAAAATATTTTAGTGATTTGCACAGTTTTTTGCAAACGCAACTTTACACAATCAGCGAGAAAAATTGAAAATTACAAAAATTAGCCTGGAAGATTTAATTGCTTTGAAACGTTAACCAATTCTGGATGATATTCAAAATGCATATTGTCCCAAATTGCCCAAGTTCCGCCCCAAATATAACCTTCTTCAAAAAAAATGTCGATAACGGCTTTTGGTGGCATCCAACGTTTTTCAAGAGGAATTAACATCCAATCATTGTTCCCATTGTTTTTTTCAAATCCCCAATAAACAATTTTGTTGCCCCAGCCAGTTGGAAGAATATCAATCGCAATTCCAAAACTATGAAATGAACGCGTGTTAACATCACGAATTGCACGCCAATTGTAAGCGTCCGCACTATAAAGTGTATCAACGAATTGTTTAACTTCTGAATCGAATTTTGCACGAGCCAAAATTTTTTTCTCAATTCTTTCAAGTGACGGTTGCAAATATTGATGAACGCTTGTTTTTTTACCGAGAAATTCAATTTGCTTAATATGTTGTTCAGTTGAACGTCGCGAACTAGAATCGTAAATTGCAGTAAAAATTGCTTTTGAAGAAATTCGACCAGTTGCACGTGAAGAACCAAAATCTCGAATTTGTGCAATTTGTTCTGGCGTAAAATTTGCAGGATCAATAACTGAATTGCGATATGGCGTTATTACTTTCCAATATCTGTCTTGATTTTTTATTTCTTCAAGTGGAAGATATTTTCCTTGACACCAATAAAAATCTCGAGTTTTTCCGTAATTTCCAACAGTCAGTTTCCAGTCATTTTGATTTTCGTCCCAAGTTAATTTAAAACTTACATCTGGATAACTTCTTTGCCAAATTTTTAATTCATCATTGGCAGACAAATTTGTTCGTGCCCAAGATTCCTCGCGTGAATTTTGTGATTTTGAATTTTGTGCAACACAAATAAAATTACAAAAACTGATAATTATAAAAATAAAT
>CAZOTD010000273.1:0-1208 GCA_964582685.1 uncultured Treponema sp.
TTCTGAAACTGAATTAGATAATTTTATTTCTAATCATGCAGGAACAAGTTTTAAATCTTGCGTCGAAAGATTTACGGATAAAGAAATTATAATTCTTGCAAATAAAAAAGGAAAAATTACTCGTCTTGAAAAAAAAGCTTCCAAACGAAAATAATTTTGAAAAATCGAATTCTCAAAATTACTCAAAGTATTTTTCAAAACCAGAAAGTTCTGACAAAAAAAATATTAACAGAATTAAAAACTACATTATTCCCGAAGGAAAACCAGTTCCTTTTTTAATAAGTCTCGGAATAATGACTCCAGATGGAAAAATCATAAATTCCCACTACGACAAATTTAAACAGATAAATCGTTTTTTAGAATACATAAACGATATTTTACCGAATGTTCTCGAACAAAAAAAAGCAGAAAACTATCCTTTACAAATTGCTGATTTTGGTTGCGGAAAAAGTTATCTTACTTTTGCTGTTCACTATTTTTTGACTAAAATTAAAAATCTTGACTGCAACATTTTAGGTCTTGATTTAAAACAAGATGTAATTGAACATTGCAACAAACTTGCTTTAGATTTAAATTGCAAAAATTTAATTTTTAAAATTGGCAACATTTGTGAATATTCTAATTGCGAAAATGAGCATAATCCCGATATTATAATTACGCTTCATGCTTGTGATACTGCAACTGATTATGCACTTAAATATGCAACAGAAAAAAACGCAAAGGCAATTCTTTGCGTTCCTTGTTGTCAACACGAAATCAATCAACAACTTGAAAAAAATAAACAATTTCTTAACACTAGCAATGCCTCTGTTCTTTTCCCGCTTTTCAAATATGGACTTATTCGCGAACGAACAGCAGCTTTGATTACAGATGCTCTTCGTGCCGAATTTCTTGAGCAAAAAAACTATAAAGTCGATGTTATAGAATTCATCGATATGAATCATACTCCAAAAAATATTCTTTTAAGAGCAATAAAAAAACAAACGCCACAAAAAAGTTCTAATCCAAAGTTGAGTTCAAAACCAGACCTTTTAGATTTATTAAAAATCTCACCAACAATTTTTAATTAATTCTTTCGATTAATTTTTATAAGCCGACTTCTCCAAATTTCTTTTTTTTATTATTTCTTTTTTTGCTGGCAAACGTTTTTTATTTTTTTTGCTATGAATAAAACTTCTTTTTTTATATAATCAAATTAACTCTAAGTT
>CAZOTD010000274.1:0-1204 GCA_964582685.1 uncultured Treponema sp.
TTTCCGTTACGGAAAATAAAGTTTCTCATATTCATTCCAGCCATTTTTTCTGACGGGAAAGCCGTTTCAATGCGCTTTATGTCTTTCGCCGACAGTTCAATAGAAAGCGCGTTGATTGAATCTTGAAGATGTTCTTTTCTCGTTGTTCCAATCAGAACGCTCATGTCAGGATTTTTTGCGTAGATGTATGCCTGCAAAAGATTTTCGAGAGTTGTGTTTTTTTCTTTGGCGATTTTTTGAATTTCGGAAAACAATTCTTCTTTCATTTCGCTTGCAAATCCAAATCTTCGAGATGAATTGTTTTTTGAATTAGAGGGAGAACTTTTTTCATCAGACAAAAATCCGTGAAGAAGAACTCCAAAAGCAAGAACGTCTATGTTGTTTTTTCTTGCCTCATCGAGAACGCCGTTTTTTTCAATGTTTCGGTTTGCAAGTGAATATTCAACTTCTAGCATTTTAATTGAATGAACTTTTGCCGCCCGCGCAAGATTTTCAGATGAAACTTGAGTTAAGCCAATGCTTTTAATGTAGCCTTCTTTTATGCAATCTTCCAACGCACCGATTAAGTCTTCAACAGGAACAGATTCGTCCATTCTTGCAGGCTCGTACAAGTCAATATAATCAAGCCCAAGACGATGCAGTGAATATGCAAGATGTGCCTTTACATTGAAAGGATTTACGTCAAGCCCATAGATTCCGCCGCCCGGCTCGGGCAGAACGCCGAACTTTACCGAAAGAAAATATTTATCGCGCGGAACGCCTTTTAAAGCCTCGTGCAAAACCATTTCGCTTTCGCCGCCTCCATAGAACTCGCCTGTGTTTAAAAATGTAATTCCGTTATCAAGCGCGAATCGGACAGTTTCGATTGACCTTTCCTTGTTGGACATATTCATTCCCATGCAGCCAAGTCCTAATCTTTTTATGTCGGTCATTTTCTACCTCCAGTTTCAAAATCAGTTTTCTTTCTCGTAAATTATTTTTACATCCTTGTTGTTTCGCAATATGTAGCCGTAAGTTGTAATCGTTCTGTGTCCGGGATATATAGGCGTTTTGGCATTTGCGGCCGGAACTTTTACACAAATGACGGTTATTAAAATCAGAATAGAGAAAGCCAGAAGAAAAATTCGTTTTGATTTGCGATTCTTAAAGTTCATATTAAAAATTCCTCCTGACCTGCATTTTTCCATTCATCACTTTGCTTTTA
>CAZOTD010000275.1:0-1187 GCA_964582685.1 uncultured Treponema sp.
GAGGAAATATGAAAAACAAATTAAGTTTGATTTTTTCAGCATTGTTTTTAGTTGTTGGATTTTTTGCATTTGCAGAAAATACAGTTGTTGTATTAGAGTTTGAAACAAAAGATGTGGAGCTAAGAGACAAAATGCCTATTTTAACAGATATCTTTCGTTCTGAACTTGCAAACACGCAGTCAATCAATGTTGTGGATAGAGCAAACACAGACAAGGCTTTGGCAGAAATTTCTCTTCAACAATCAAATCTTATGTCTGGAACAAATGTAAAATCTGTTGGAAAAATACTTAACGCCGACTATCTTGTAATTGGAACGGTTTCAGTTTTAAAAGATGATGCAGAAACAGTAACAACTTATTCAACACATCAAGAAGAAGTAAATGGTGGTGCTATAGGTTCTGTCGGGAAAGCATTGTTCGGCGATAGCGCAAAAAAAACGAAAACAGTAGTAGACGAACATAAAGAAACAGTTCAAGAAAAAAGAATAAATGTTGTCGTTCAACTTTTGGATGTTGAAACAACTGGAATCGTTGCTTCTTCAAGACTTGATATTCCAAAATGGAGCGACTTTTCTAAATATGCAGGAGATTTGGCAAGACCTTTGTCTGTAAAACTCGGCTCAGTTTCAAAATTGCGAAAAGTTGATTCTGGAATGTTTTATGGTGAATGGGAATGTGAAATTTACAACAATGGGGTAACTGATTATTATGTAATTGATTTTGGCGACAATAATCGCGCAACAGTAACCCTTGAATCTACAAGTCGAAGCGGAAAAACAACAAAAGCAAAAGGTCGCGGTCGTTATGTTTACAGTGATGATGATAAAGTTTTTGCATTAACTGTAAATAATATGGCTGGAGATGTGCGTCATGTTACAAGAATCGCTTGGAAAACAGTTGTAAATCCTGCAAAAGATGGAAACTCATTTACAATCACAGTTCCTATATCTTCTTTCGAAGGTTCTCAAAAAGTTCGTGGAGAATTCTTCCGTTTAGATTAAAAATTTAAATGTCTAGTTTTGCTTTTCTTTATTGTTTTATATTCATTTGCTATCATCGCTAGATAATAACATTGTGCAAAGTCCTAGACTGACTTTTTTTTGAGGAAAAATTATGGATAAAGTCTGGAAAAAAATTCAATTTTTAATATGATTACCAATGACGAGAATATGAAATTTCACGAGTTC
>CAZOTD010000276.1:0-1183 GCA_964582685.1 uncultured Treponema sp.
GCGCTGCTTTTTAATGAAAGCACAATGGCAAACTTGCAAGCTGTTTCAATCATCGCGGCTTTTCCGATTGCAGTTGTAATCATAATGATTATTGCAAGTTTTATAAAAGATGCAAAGCAATATATAAAAGAAGAATGAATTTTAAAATTGATTCAATTTGTAAAATTAATGTTTTATAACTATACTTGCTAATTAACCTTGAATTCTTTCTTTTTCAAACAATGGACTTTGCAAAAAAGTAGAAAGACTTTGCTTCCAATCAGGCAATTGCATTTCTAAAGTTTTCTGTATTTTGTCCTTGTTTAAAACGGAATATGATGGGCGTTTAGCAGGTGTTGGATATTCATCTGTTGAACATGGATTAATTTTACAATCCTTGTTTGTTATCAAACCAAATTCAATTCCTTGCTTTTTAATTTCATTTGTAAAATCCCACCAAGTTATTTCGCCTAAATCAGTGCAATGATAAATACCATAAGGAATATTCCCTTTTTTGATAATTGCAATTATTGTACTTGCCAAATCGCCTGCAAAAGTTGGACTGCCTTTTTGGTCATTTACAACTTTGACACATTCGTGCGTATTAATCGCTTTAATCATTGTATAGACAAAATTCTTTCCAGCCCAACCATATAACCAAGCCGTTCGTATAATATAATATTCTTCAAGAGTTTGTTTTACTGCTATTTCGCCTGCAGCTTTTGTTTTTCCGTAAACGCCTATTGGAGAAATCGGGAAATCTTCTGTATATGGAATTTGTGCTGTTCCGTCAAAAACATAATCTGTTGATATGTGAATCATTTTTGCTTTTATTTGTTTTGCTAGAGTCGCAATATTTCTAGCACCATCTTCATTGAGTTTTTTTGCAAACTCTTCATCACTTTCTGCTTTGTCTACAGCAGTATATGCTGAACAATTTATAATATATGAAATCTGTTTTCCATTTGCAAAATCTGCAAGTGTCTTTGAATCTGTAATATCTACATCAATATCAGTTCCGACAAACTCAATTTTTTTTTCTGCCAGTTGTCGAGCAATTTCTGAACCGAGCATTCCTTTGCAACCAATCAACCAAATCATTTTTTCTCCTATAAAAAGTCAATGAGGAAATATCAATTTCCGAATTGACTTTTTAGCGCGATTTTGCAACGAAGTGAAAAATCGCAAGTTAAATAAGAAGTTT
>CAZOTD010000277.1:0-1180 GCA_964582685.1 uncultured Treponema sp.
TCGCAATTCGCAATTCGCAATTCGCAATTCGCAATTCTAAAGGCGAACTTTCTTTTAATAAAAATCAAATATATCAAATATATAGAATATTTTCTCAAACTTTCAAACCGCGTGAGCTTTTGTGCTTGGGCGGTTTTTTGATTTTAAATTTCGATTCTTGGGGAAAAGTTGCGCGAAGTTTGAATAAGGATATTACAAAGGAAATATGATAAACACTTTGTCCAAAATCGAGCCAAAGTGTTTATCTTTAAAAGTTTGCGGCAAACTGGTTTGCAGGCAGACTTCTTATTTAATTTGCGATTTTTCACTTCGTTGCAAAATCGTACTAAAAAGCCAATTCGGAATAGGAGAAGAAAATGAAAAAATGCTCTAAACTTGTAAATTTATTTTTAATGTCGCTGATTGCTTTTTGTTTTTTTTCGTGCAAACAAGTTTCAAATCAAGGTGCATCGATTTCTATTATGCTACCTAAGGAATTAAGCGACGTTATGGCACGTTATGCCACTTCTCAAATATCACCATCACGACAAGCCGCATCTAGTGGAGAAATCATACGAATTGAACTTGGCGGTGATATGAATCAAACTTTAGATTTTGTATGGAATAGCCAGAACAAAAGTCCTATATGTACTATAGATAATTTGCCTGTCGGGATAACTGTTTCGGTTTCGGTGTCAGTACTTATTGGTGGCAATAAATGGTACGAAACAACAAGTCCGCCGAATGTAACGCTTTCGGACGGACAAAACACTGCTAGCGTTTTGTTGGAAAAAGCAATAATTCCTATATCTTATATCATAGATGGCAAGCCTACTGAGCTTAATGATATCGGACAATTAAATGGCGAATATACTGTCGAAGTAATAGGTACTCTCGATAATAAGTCACTAAGCAAAATAAAGGACGCATTCCAAAATAATAATCCGATTATAAACCTTGACCTTTCAGGTACGACCTGGCTAACGAGCATAGATGACAGTACATTTTTGGGCTGGGCAGGACTCAAAAGCATTGCAATACCTGCTGGTGTAACAAGCATAGGAAACAGCGCCTTTGAGAACTGTACGTTCCTCGAAAGCATTACAATACCTACTGGCGTGACGAGCATAGGAAATGATGCCTTTAACAACTGTCAGACCCTCGAAAGCATTACAATACCTGCTGGTGTAACAAGCATAGG
>CAZOTD010000278.1:0-1169 GCA_964582685.1 uncultured Treponema sp.
TTCGATTGGTGGAGCAAAATACATTCTGTTTCCGCCGTATTTTTCAATGCTTTTTTTGTCCGTGATGACTTGAAATTTTGGCATATCCTTGCTGTCATTCAACATAGCATTAAAATCTTTTTTGTCTTCATTCGCCATTTTTTTCTCCTAATAAAAAGCCAAAGAGGAAATATCAATTTCTGAATTGACTTTTTAGCACGATTTTGCAACGAAGTGAAAAATCGCAAGATAGATAAAAAGTTTGCAACGCAAACTTGAAAAAGATAAAAACTGACGCGATTTTAGGCAGTTTTTATCTTAAATTCCTAATAAAATCAAGTGATTTCTGTTTAAATATAACCCTGAGTTTTATGAAAAGCAATGAGACAGTTTTTAAAATTTTGTTTTTTTTTGTGATTTTGTGCAAATTATTGAATGAATTTTTGATGAAAAACATTATTCAAACATATCAAGCAAGTGACATTAAGTAATTTTATTTGCAAAATTTTTGTATCTTTTGCTATAATTATTAAGAATGGCAATTTTAAAACTTAGAGGCAATTTATGTTTAGAAAAATGAGGCGTTTCAAGCAAGAACTTACAAAAGAAGAATGTATTCAGATTCTTAAAAAACAAAATCGTGCTGTTCTTTCGCTTTTAGGCGATGATGATTATCCTTATGGAATACCGATTAATTTTTGGTACGATGAAAAAACCGGAAACTTTTACTTTCATTGTGCAAAATCTGGACACAAAATTGATGCGATGGAAAAATGCGACAAAGTTTCAATTTGTGTTTTGCAAGACGATGGAAAAAATGAAGGTGAATGGTTTAATCGAGTAAAAAGTGTAATCGCATTCGGTCGTCTTCATAAAGTTACTGATGAAAAACAAATTATGACAATTCTTGAAAAACTTACAGAAGAATTTCCTACACCAAAAGGTTATCTTCAAATGGAAATTGAAAAAAACTTGAATGCGGTTCAATGTCTTGAACTTGTAACAGAACATTTAAGCGGAAAAAGCGTAAAGGAATCGTAATAAATCAAGCAAAATCTATTTATATTTCTTAATTTTATCAATTTACCTAGAAATTGTTTATCGCAATGATTCTTGTTGGCAACACAGCTGATAATTAAGATTCGTTTAGAATTTATTTACTATATTTTTTAAATCTGATAAATTAATGG
>CAZOTD010000279.1:0-1111 GCA_964582685.1 uncultured Treponema sp.
TCGCCATATCATGTTATAGTGATAGTATCACTATCAGTGATTAGGAGGTTTTTATGAAATTAAAAAAATCATTACTGATTTTTGCAACATGCACAATGTTTGTAATTCCGATGGTTGCTCAAGAAGCAGAAGAATCGTTACATCCTGTTGAATACAGTATTGGTGTTGATTTTGGATATTATCCAAAGTGGAATCATGTTAGTACGGGAACTGACAGAAATGTTTTGCGCTTTGCACAATTTGGTGGAATTTACAATAATCTTGAAGGTCGCATAAATATTACTGCTTCTTATACAATTCCGACGCCTTTAGGTTCTCATTGGCTTTTGAGTAGTGCTAATGTTAATGTAAACGAAAATTTTGAAATCACGCCAGTTTCTATTGCACCAAGTACAACTATTTCGTTTACTCCACTTCCATTTCTCTCTTTTCAATCAGGTTTTGCTGTTGGAACTGGTTGGGATTTTGGTTCTCTTTTTACAGGCGGAATGTCAGTCTATAATGGTTCATCTTATGAACCATTAGGCGCATTCAAAAATCTTTATACAAAATATTGGATACAAGGAACTTTCCAATTTGACACAGGTGCAATTATTCCTGGAGATTGGACACACATTCAATTGATGTATAGTTATCAAACTTATTATGAAGGGTTAACTGGAGTTCAAAGTCAACAACCGTGGTCTTGGCAATGTACAGACAATAAAGTTAACGGAGTAAAAGAATATATGCAAGCAATTTTAGCATACGAAATGCCTTTAGTTTTAAATCGTGTTGGAATTGTTTGGGAAAGCGATCGTTATTATAACAGTAATGTTTATAAGAACGCCGCATACAACGGTTCTTTGCCAACATATAATTTAAGTGCGATGTTTCAATTAAAATTTTCACAAAAAGATATGCTTACAATTCTTGCAAATTTTGAAACACGAAGAACTTATGAAAATTATAATGAAAATCTTCCACAGTCAGAACTTAAAACAACAGGAACAGAATGGTATTTTAGAAGAATTGCATTGAGTTATCGACACACATTTTAATCGATATATTAATTTAACATTTTAGATGAAATAACGAGTATTATAATAGTGTTACTATCATAATACTCGTA
>CAZOTD010000280.1:0-1106 GCA_964582685.1 uncultured Treponema sp.
TACGTTGAATATTTGGCAATTAATACGCTGAATATTTGGCAAGTAATATGCTGAACATTTGACAATTAATACGTTGAATATTTGGCAATTAATACGTTGAATATTTGCCAATTAATATGCTCAATATTTGACAATTAATACGTTGAATATTTGCCAATTAATACGTTGAATATTTGCCAATTAATATGCTGAATATTTGCCGAGTAATACGTTGAATATTTGACAATTAATACGTTGAATATTTGCCGAGTAATATGCTGAATATTTGACAAGTAATGCCGTTCAATATCTTTCAATTGATACGTTACATATCGAGGAAGCAAATTAAAAACGCTATTTTATTTTATTAAATTGCGCACTTTATTTTTATAAAAAAAAAACTTGACAGCATTCTTGTTTGGCATTAAACTTTGTAGTATAGTTTGTAAAACTATAAAAAAAATAAGGAGGTTTTTTCGTTATGAAAAAAATCGTAGGAACAATCGCAGCAATCGCATTAGCAGCAAGTAGTGCTTTCGCTGCTACAGGTATTGGTGCTTGGGGTCGCACAATATGGGCTCCAGTAGCATCTGATGGAACTACTGTTTCAACATTTGCTTTACCATCATGGGCTTGGCAAAAAGACGCAGCACCAGGCCGTATCGGATTTTCTGTTTACGGATCATCTGATAACATTGGTTTTAACGTAGATATCACAGGTGAAGATGGTGGTCTTGGTGATACACAATTCATCTGGGTAAAACCATGGTCATTCCTCGAACTTCAAGTTGGTAAAGTTCAAGATAACTCATCACGCGGTGATGGTTGCTTTGGTGCATTCAACTGGATTCGAAACTCAAAAGCTGCAGGTCTTGGTGAAGACCTTACATTCATGCGCTTTGGAAATGGTGAGGCCGGACAAGCAGGTGGTGCAATCGTAAAAGTTACTCCAATTGATGGACTTTGGATTGAAGCTGCATTCAATGGCTTTAACGGTGCTTGGGCAAAAGCTGAAGACGTTTATTCAAAAGCACAGTATGGTGCAGGTTATGTAATCAATGGAATCGGACACATTCGTGCACAGTACATTGGTGTTTCAAAAAGAATCAACGCTGCATTTGACCTTA
>CAZOTD010000281.1:0-1104 GCA_964582685.1 uncultured Treponema sp.
TTACAATAGAATTTTCGATAATTTTGTGTTATTTTAATTAATGAATTTCCTATTTCTTTATATGGAGAAAATTTAAGATGAATATTGATAATTTAATTGACAACATTATGAATTCTTATCAAAAACATGGTGGCATTAATCGTTCTGGTGCAGAAAATTTTCCAAACAGACAAAATGTTGTTTCTGTCTTGCAAGATCTTCAGTCGCTCGTTTTTCCAGGATTTAAATATGACGAAAATGTTGAAACAGGAAATCTCCGTTACATAACCGGGCTTCATATAAACAGAATTCTTTCTATTTTGACAAGCGAAATTCAAAAAGCACTTCTTTTTACAGTTTCAGAAAGAAATTCAAATTCAAAGATTGAAGATATTCAAAATTCACATTGCTATAAATTAGCAGAAAAAACGGTTCTTGCTCTTCTTAAAGAAATTCCTGAAATCAGAAGAAAAATTTCTTTAGATGCACATGCAGCGTTTCTTGGAGATCCTGCCGCTCATAGCCTTGAAGAAGTAATTCTTTCTTATCCGGGACTTGAAGCAATTGTAGTTCATCGACTTGCGCATTTTCTTTCGGTAAGTGGAGTTCCAATAATTCCACGAATTATGAGTGAATATATCCATGGAAAAACAGGAATTGACATTCATCCAAGTGCAGAAATTGGCGAAAGTTTTTGCATAGATCATGGCACAGGAATTGTAATTGGAGAATCTACAGTAATCGGAAAAAATGTTAAAATTTATCAAGGCGTAACTTTAGGAGCGTTAAGCGTTAAGAAAGATTTGCAAGATAAAAAACGACATCCAACAGTTGAGGACGATGTAACAATTTATGCTGGTGCTACAATTCTTGGTGGCGAAACTATAATTGGAAAAGGTTCGACTATCGGAGGAAATACTTGGGTTACAAAATCTGTTCCTCCAGGAACAATTCTTACTCAATCAAAATAGCTGGATAAAAAATAAAATGAACAAAATTAGCAATAAAAATGACCTAAAACAAAAAAATAGTGCTGACGAAAAGCAACGTTTTCCGTCAGCACTACCGTCCAGCAAGCTGGACATCGGAGAGAGTTTATCAGTTTATTTACAAACTGATATTAAT
>CAZOTD010000282.1:0-1098 GCA_964582685.1 uncultured Treponema sp.
ATTTAAGTTTGCGTTGCAAACTTTTTATTTAACTTACGATTTTTACTTTATTCAGAAAAATCGTGTAAAAAACAATTTGAAAAAAATATTTTCGTATTGCTTTTTTTATAGGAGTTTTTATGCGTAAAAAGATAAAATTTTCATTTAGTTTATTGACATTAATTTCTTTGATTTTTATTTCATGCGGAAGTAATGACGAAAGCAAAAGAATTTTGTTAAATGAAAACTGGGAATATTCCTTAAATCAAAATGGACCTTTTAAAACAATTCCAGCATTGCAACTTGCCGATTTAACTAATTTAATTCCAGGTGGAACAGGATTTATCTATCTTCAAAACAAATTTGAAATTCCACAAAATCTTGCAAATGAAAATATTTCATGTTTTTTAGGTCGAATTACAATGGCCGATGAAACTTATCTTAACGGAATTTTAATTGGAAATGCAGGAAATTTTGGTCCAAACGATGAATGGAGTGCTTGGAATACAGACAGACTTTATCATATTCCTTCAAATTTATTGAATTTTGATAAACCGAATATTTTACAAATAAAAATTTGGAGTGATGGAGAATGTTCGTTAATATCAATGCCATTTATTTCTTCTGAATCTGATGCTACGAAAGTTGCAAAAAGAGAAAATTTTTGGAATTCAAAAATAAATCTTTTGTTTATGGCAGTTTTCATAATTATTGCTGCTTATCATTTTTTGATTTACTTTCAGCGAAGAAAAGATAGAGAGAATTTAATATTTGCTTGTATAAATTTAATTACTGCAATTTATTTAAGTGCTTTTTGCATTGATGAATTTCCTGGAGTTCCAGCAAAATGGATGAATTTTCTTGTATTTCAAAAACTGATTTCGAGTTCAATTCCATTCATTTTGCCATTTTTAATAACTTCATTTATAAACGAATTTTTTAAGCAAAAAGAAAATAAATTGATTTTGACAATCAGAATTATTTTTGTTGTCGTACCTATTGGAATGATTCTATTTGCAAAAAATTATCCAGAACTTCGAAATATGCGTGGAATTACACAACTATTTTTAATTCCACCAATTTTGTATATTTTTTATATTATTGTGCGTGATATGATAA
>CAZOTD010000283.1:0-1092 GCA_964582685.1 uncultured Treponema sp.
GCTTGCGGTCGTTCATCAAGGAAATCGAGCCAAAAATCATTCTTGTGTACGGAGCAATGACGGACTCAGTTTTCGGCGAGTTCAAGAATGATGTCCAGCTCGTGCAATACGACGACTGGACGAAAGCGCGGCATAAAAAATCGGGGGCGGAACATGGGAAGCGGTAGAAGCGGAAGATATTACGGAACGCATGGCAGCAGAAATGCGCTTCCCAAGAACAAGGCGCAGACAATGCACATCTTTAGGAAAGAAAAGGGGCATCTTGTTGACACGCCGAAAAACCGACGCACACTGCTGCGAATTGCCAATGACAAATCATTGTACGCGGGGACTGACGTTTTCGGAAAAGATTGGTATATTGAAAAATGCAGAAACGGCGGACAACATTGGGTGTCGGTAAAGAATGGCATAATCCAAGACGGTGGATATAACAGAAGTCCGAGGACATGGAATCCGAAAACGGGATTAAGTGCATATGCAAAACCCAAAATAAATCCGACAAAGAAAGGAGCGGGCAAAAATGAATGACTTTGAATTTTTCTCACTGATTTTTTTATTGTTAAACAGTTGCTGGGAAGAGCGCAAAGACGAAGCGTTGGGCGATTTTCTGAGCGAAATGAATCCATATTTATGGGATTCGGAAGATTCGGCCGATCCCGCCGCCTATGCCGCGTTTAAAGAATTTATAAAAGGCAAAGAGCGCGGTGACGACAACGGATTTCAACTTGCAAAGGATTACCTAAAGACAATCGATTACTATCAAGGGATTGAAAAATATCTTGACGAGTATGACCGAGAAGGCTGGAACGATGCAATGTGGCAGTTGATGAGCCAAGAGCACAAAGGCGACGCCGCTTGGAAAAAAGAGTACGAGAAAAAGTATGCCAAAAAGAAAAGGGGCAAGAAATGATTAAGGACGAATTTGAAAAGATTGTTGCTGAACTCGAAGCAACTGATATGAACAATTCCGATGCAGTTGATGTTCTTTGGGACAAAGAAATCAAACTTTTTACAGAAGATATTAACGCAACGCTTGAATTTGTAAAAAATGATTGCACGGCAAACCAATTTTCCTGGATGAGCGAAGTGTGG
>CAZOTD010000284.1:0-1038 GCA_964582685.1 uncultured Treponema sp.
CTGTTCTGTTCTGTTCTGTTCTGTTCTGTTCTGTTCTGTTCTGTTCTGTTCTGTTAGCGCGCGCAGAACTTCAAATTCATTTTTGTTCACCAATTAAAGTATATACCCTTTTCGTGAACAAATCAAGAATTCAGTTGGCAAATTTTGTTTTGCCACTTGCATTTTCAAATCTTTTCGAAAGATTGTATGTGCGTGCTTCTGTCAAAATCAGCCATTGCAGACTTTCAGAATGATTGAAGATTTTTTTTTCGATTTTTTTTGCAAATGTATTGACAGTTTAAAAGAGGTAGTGTAGACTAACTATAGTTAGCATATGCTAATTAAGGAAATGTTTTGGGCTTTGATGAAACAATTTTACATTGCAGTTCGCCATCGTTGTGCGGAATAAAACCTGCAAGTCTTTTTACGATGAAAAATGCACTTTATAAAAACGGAAGCGAAAAAATTTGTGAACTAAATAATGCGTTGAAGAAAAAAAACATTTCGATTTTGCCGATTCAGAAGAAAAATTATATGCTTCTTTTTGTTTATAACAAAGTTTTGCTTAAAAATCTTTTAAACGGAAAAGCGGCTGTTTTTTTTCTAAAGGAAAAAGGTTATCCAGTTCAAAAAGGATTTGAAGCGATTCTTATTGAACTTTGTTTTAGGCTGATGACTTACAAAACTTTTCCTCACGAGATTGGTTTCTTCTTGGGTTATCCTTTGGAAGATGTCATTCAGTTTGAAAAGAATAAAGGTTCTGGTTTCCTTTATTCTGGTTATTGGAAAGTTTATGGAAACGTAACAGAAGCGATAAACCAAATGAATTTGTATAAAAACTGTAGTCTTGAATGTATGAAACTGTTTGAAAACGGTTTTTCTATTCTTCAGATTGCAGAAGCTTATAAAAATGAATTAAGCGCGTGATGCTTAAAAAAGAGGTTTTGATGAAAAAGGCAATTGTTTATTCTACAACAACAGGAAACACAGAAGCGATGGCGAATGCGATTGCGGAAGGTGCTAAAGCTAAAGGCGATGAAATGAAAGTCTACACAGCAG
>CAZOTD010000285.1:0-1013 GCA_964582685.1 uncultured Treponema sp.
ATATATAATTTCATTATTTATGTCAATAACTTAAAATAAAAAAAAGAAAAAAGAAATTCAAGAATAATAAGGTAATGTATTCTTCCATATCTTCAATAATTGAAACAATATAAACATTACAAAAAGTGCATTTATTTGCTTGATTTTATCTATATTTCTTGTGTATTATCAAATCCTTATTTATACTCTATTTGTGATATATCGAGAATCTTTGTCGCGTTTTTTAATTTCTCAAAAATGTTGTACGCAAAGAAATGCAAAACAGTTTATAAAAAATAATTATGTTACTGTAAATTCAAAACTCGAAAAAGAAGCTTCTTTTTCTGTTGATAGTTATAATGATAGGATTGAATTGAACGGCAAAAAACTTCCTCCAGTTAACCACATTTATATTATGTTGAATAAGCCTTGTGGCGTTGTGTGTTCTAAAGTTTCAGATTCTCACAAAACAGTCTTTTCTCTTTTGGAAAATATACATGGTGAAGTTTTTTTCGAAAAATTAAAATGTGTCGGGCGATTGGATTGTGATACAAAAGGACTTTTACTTTTTTCTACAAATGGAAGTTTTATAAATGATATGACATCTCCTTTAAAAGAAATTCAAAAAACATATTATGTAAAACTTGCTCAAAAAACAGATGAAAAACTTCGACATTTATATTTTGAAAAAATTGCAAAAGGTTTTTTGCTTGAAGCAGAAAAAAAATCGCCTGCATTTATTACAAAACCTGCTAGCGTTGAGTGGCTTTCTGATTTTGAACTTAACATTACAGTTACAGAAGGAAAATTCCACGAGATAAGGAGAATTTTTTTTGCTCTCGGGAATTTTGTAATTGAACTTAAAAGACTTTCAATGGGAAATTTTGTTCTTGATGAAAATTTAAAAGAAGGACAATTCAAGTTTTTATAAAAATAAAAGTCCTTGTAATGTTGAGATAAACACTCAACATTACAAGGACTTTATTACTTTTTTGTCTTAAAATTTCATTTTGATTAAATGAGATTTTAAGTTG
>CAZOTD010000286.1:0-1011 GCA_964582685.1 uncultured Treponema sp.
TTGCATATTTATTCAAAATATTTTAAATTTTATAATTACATTAGTGTAAGAGAATAAAGTGCAATGTTCTCTTTGCCGCAAGTTTTGCGGAGCCGTTTTCTAGAAACGGACATACTGTGATAAATTTCAAGGGGAAGTATAAAAGTGGAATACAAAGTAATTGAACGTGCAAATCCTCAGAATAGGGAAGAGAAGCTCTTTTATCCGCAGCCAGTTTGGGAAAAGCAAGTAACTGAAGATGAGCTTGCGGCAGAGATTTCTTACGCCTCTTCTATCAACGCCGCTGATATTCACGCTGTCATTGGAAGCTTGATGGAACTTTTGCCACGACATTTGATGAATGGTGAAACTGTTAAAATTGAGCGGTTCGGTATATTCAGACTCGGATTTGACACAAAAGGCGAAGCCACTGAAGAAGCTGTATCCGAAAAGAATATTTTGCAGGCAAAAATTCTTTTTAGACCGGATGTGAAAATAAAGTCTAAATTGAAATCGACAGTCTACAAAAAAGCAGCTTCTCCAAAAAGCTCGTCATAAAACTTAGCAAACAGGAAGAATCAGTCTTGCACACTGATTTTTTCTTGTTTGCTATTTAGTTATTCTAACACGAAAAATTGTTTTTGTGCTAGATAAAATGATTTTTCTGCAAGGAAAAATCATTTTTGTTGCGGAATAAAAAAATATTGCACAACAAAAAATGTTTATTTTTATTAGATGATAAGTAAAAAGTAGAGGTTATAAGATGAGTAAAAATTCTAATCAAACATCAAATAAAATGGCAGCTTTGGCAGCAAAGAAATTAAAAGACGAGAATGCTTCTGTAATTTGCAAAAAGCTGGCAAGCTCAATTTTATCACAATCAAACAGAGAGCGATAATCACCACCACCCGTCAAACAGGTGGTTTGCTCTTAGCCTATAAGGCTAGGGTCTCAAGCGGAGACTTAAGTGATCGGGCATTAACGGTAGATAAAGCATATTTGAATTTAGGCAAAGGAAAAATAGATTTACTC